>CAZEDI010000026.1:0-27630 GCA_964510865.1 uncultured Halobacteriales archaeon | reverse complement strand
CTATACGAAACTGTGCGTGGCACGATGAGCTCCTCGAGGAATTTGGTGTCCCACGTGCAGTACTCCCAGACGTCAAGCCGTCGATTGATCCCGACGGGCTAGGGGTTCTGGATGAGGGCGTAGTGGGGGCAGAAATCCCCATCACCGGTGTCCTCGGTGACCAGCAAGCGGCACTCTTTGGACAGACGTGCTTTGAGCCGGGAGACGCAAAGAACACCTACGGGACGGGCTCATTTCTGCTTGCGAATACGGGTACCACACCAATCGAGAGTGAGCACGGACTACTGACGACGATCGCCTATCAACGTGAGGATTCGCAGCCACGGTACGCGCTCGAAGGCTCAATCTTTGTGACTGGTGGAGCAATCCAGTGGCTCGCGGATATCTCACTCATCGATGATCCCGCAGAATCCGAAGAGGTAGCGAAATCTGTCGAGACAACCAACGACGTATACGTCGTCCCTGCCTTCAGTGGGCTGGGTGCTCCACAGTGGGACGGGCGGGCCAGAGGGACGATTGTCGGATTAACCCGTGGAACAACGCGAGACCACATAATTCGCGCGACAATCGAGGGGATTGCCTTCCGGACCCGTGATGTCGTTGAGGCCATAGAAGCAGATGCTGCAATCGAAATCTCGACACTCAAAGTAGACGGTGGAGCGGTTCGAAACAATTCACTCTGTTCGATCCAAGCGGATATGCTCGGGGCCGAGGTCGTTCGACCAGTTGTGGAGGAAACAACGGCCCTCGGGGCGGCCTACGCAGCTGGATTGGCCGCTGGTTTCTGGCCAAGCCTTGACGAACTCCGTCAGCAGTGGCAGGTCGATCAGATATTTCCACCGGGACTGGATCCACTAACAGCAGATGCAAAATACGAGCGGTGGGGGGAGGCAGTCGAGCGGTCGCGCGACTGGGCCAACGATGGCTAACGCCACCTGTCCGAGTTTCGGGAACGCTTAGTTGCGTGCTGTGAACCCAGGCATATGCATCCCCTCGATCGACTGGAGCAGTATCTCAGAGATCATGCTCTCGAAGCTGTATGGTTCGGGAAACCGACCAATTTTGCCTGGCTCACAGGCGGCGATAATACCGTTTCTCGAAACGCTAACGTCGGCGTCGCCGCCGCTGGGTACGATGGACAGGATATTATCGTGGTCACTGACAATATTGAAGCTTCTCGACTCAAGGCCGAAGAGCTGGATAGCGACGTCAGAGTCGAGACGTTCGAGTGGTACGAGTCATCGCTTGTCGACGCGGTGTCTGCAGTCAGTCCCCGCCCTGCTGCAGCAGATTTCGACGTGCCGGGCTTCGACGTGGTAAACCCTTCCTCGATGCGCCACCCACTCGCAGGCGCCGAAATCGATCGCTATCGTGCCCTCGGTGAAGCGACGGCAGAAGTCCTCGAGCAGGTGTGTCGAAGTCTCGCACCCACCGACACGGAACGGGCAGTTGCCGCTCGTCTCCGGGGCGCGCTCGCGGAGCGAAATATCGACGCCCCTGTCACATTGGTCGGTGGAGGTGATCGGGCCACCTCGTTCCGGCACTTCACGCCAAAGGATGCCGAACTGGACGAGTACGCCTTACTGTCGGTCACTGCAGTTCGAAACGGATTGCATGCCAGTGCAACAAGGACAGTGACATTCGACCCACCTCAATGGCTCCACGATCGAACCGAAGCTGCGATGCGGGTTGAGGTGACGGCCCTGGCAGCGACACGTGCCGTGGGAATGGAGGGCGGTGTCGCTGCTGACGTGTTTACAGCAATAGAGGAGGCGTACAAGCAGCAAGGATGGGAGGGAGAATGGCGAAACCACCACCAAGGGGGAGCGGCGGGGTACGACAGCAGGGAGTGGTTCGCAACGCCAACGAGCGCGGCCACTGTGACTCTCCCGATGGCCTACGCATGGAATCCAACGGTTCAGGGGGCAAAAAGTGAAGATACTGTCCTACTCACCGACGACGGGATCGAGATACTGACATCGACTAACCAGTGGCCGACCCGGCAGGTCGATGCCATCGGGTATGATCTCACACTCAGGCGTCCCGAACCCGTGCATCAATCACGGTGACCAGTCATTCGGATTGGAGCGCTGCGACAGTAGCACGATCTGGGAGAGCTGACATTGCCCCCTCACTCGTAATCGCCATGGCAGCGACCGCGTTGGCGAATGCGAGCGCGTCATCGAAGCGTAGATCGTCCGTAAGGGCCGCGATGATCCCGGCCAGGAATGCATCTCCTGCGCCCGTAGGATCGACTGCGGAGACATCGTACCCTCCATGTTTTGTTGAGACGTGTCCCCAGGGTGCTGCCTGCGTTGACCGAGCAACGGCACCGTCACGTCCAACTGTGATCAAGATCGTATGCGGACCGGACTCCAGAATATCATCAGCAAGCATTGGCACGTCTCCCTCAAACCCCGCCTCGTGTAGATCGCCTGGCGTCGCCTTGAGGACGTCGACCAAGGGAAGGAACGCCTCGATGGTATCTGGGAAGCTTCGCTCCGTCCAGAGTTCGGGCCGTGCGTTGGGATCAAAGACCACTGTACAACCAGCATCCCGTGCACGCTCCGCCAAGTCGATAGTTGCCGTTCGCGCTGGCTCACTAGCAAGGGTAACACCTCCGACAACGACCCATTCGGTATTGTCGAGAATACGCGTGGGTATGCCTCCTGGTTCTAGCCGGGTGTCGGCTGTCCCATCTCGGTAAAACGAGAAAGCGGGATCAGTACCGCGCTCGATAAACGCAAGTGTCGTCTTCGCCTCCGGGTCGCGCTCCACGAATCGATCGGGGACACCTTCTTCTCGGAGTGTTTGTCTCAAGGAGTCGCCGAACGAGTCAGCCCCGACTCGCGTCCAGAACCACGGTGAATTATCGAGCCGCGAGAGGCCGACCGCGACATTTGCCGGTGCACCACCTGGCCGGCGTGTAAACGTCATGACGTCATGTAACTGCCCGTTGGTTTCGGGGAGAAAATCGACTACTGTTTCGCCAGCGACGAGTATCTCCCGTGATTGTTTGCCCATAGTCACTCAGCGGGAGATTCCACCACTCGACGCGTCGATAACGCCGTTGACCTCCTCTGGTGTGACGACAGCTATATCGCCGGGAATTGTTCGCTTGAGTGCAGCAGTCGCGGCACCGTATTCGAGTGCATCTGGGATCGACCCGCCTGCCATTCGGTTCGCTAAGAAGCCGCCGACGAAGGCATCGCCCGTTCCGACTGGGTCGAGGGTGTCCGACTCGAACACCCCTTGCTCGAATATCGTATCGTTGTGATAGGCAAGGGATCCTGCATCCCCTCGCGTGATTACGACGGTCTCGAAGTCGTACGTGGTTGCGAGCTTTCGAGCAACAGTCGTTGCATCGTCATCCATACCGAGGACGGTCTCGGCGTCATCCGCTGGCACGAATGCAAGGTCGATGTATGGAAACAGCTCAGTCAGCGCCTCGTGGGCATCATCGGGTGACCAGAGTTTCGAGCGGTAATTGAGGTCGAAGCCAGTAGTCACGCCGGCATTCTGCGCCTCCGTTAACAGTTCTCGAGTCGTTTCTTCGAGGATCGTCGAGAGAGCAGGCGTGATCCCAGTCGTGAAGAAAACGTCAGCGGTACGAATCTGATCTACGGGGAGTTCATCGATCGTTGCTGTAGTTACAGCCGTGTCCCCGCGATCGTAAATCACGTTCGCACCACGTGGCTCACCTCCCTGCTCAAGATAGTAGATACCTTGTCGACCCTCGTCCGACCAACCCACTTGCAGATCGACACCATGAGCTCGAAGTTCGGTGGCGATACGGCGGGCAACTGGCGTGTCTGGGAGCTTAGATATCCACGTCGTATCAATGCCGAGTCGCTGTGCCGCGACGGCAACGTTACTTTCCGCACCAGCAACGTGGATCGAGAGCGAATCAGCTCGTTCGACCCTGTCGTCATGTGGCGGTGACAATCGGAGCATCGATTCGCCGAACGTGACGAGCCCGGTCATAGCTCGACGTCAGCCGGCCTGTGCCATAAATCCCGCCACCCCTCGGTTTGTGACACATCACAGCACCGCCACTATCGATAACCAGAAATACAGCACATGAAGTGCGGTGGAAAAACAGCGAGAGATTGAGGTCAGTCGGAGATGAACTCGTTGTCTCGCCAATTGACGCCTGACTCCTCTTCCGGTTGTTCTTCCGTCACCTCGACTGTCGCGGGGCGGACCTCTCCATCCACGATGCACGTAGCTTCGAGATCGCCGTTCGCTGCAGTGATCGCCGTGAGGGTCCCGCGTTCAGCCAGTTGAGCGAGTTCACGAAGCACTTCGAACATTTCGTACTGGAGGACGGTATTGAGGAGCACAGCTCCTTTCGTCCCCTTGAAGCCCGCGTACTCGACGACCTCGTACTCTATTTCCTCCTCTTCCTCGCCGGGTGATTGCCACGTCAACCCGCCTGCGCTTGGCGGTTCAGGTTCCTCCTCTGGAACGCGCTTTTCTGAAACGGTGGCTTTCAACTGAGCCGTCGGTGTGTACTTACTGATGTCTTGGTCCTCGGCGACGGCGTCGATTATGAGGGTATTATTGCGTCGAGTGATCTCGATGTCCGCTACGCCATCCGGGAGATCGGGATCCTCGAAGTACTCATAGACCGTCTCGAGGGGGACTTCGACGGTGGAATGCAACTTAAAGACGGTTCGGGGGTGGGTCTCTGTCATCGTGAAGTGGTGTCGGCACGATATAGAGGGCCGGCCTGGACACCTACTGGTACGTGCCTTGGGGTTTTAGGTGCTACCATTCTAGTTTTGGCTCGCAACTACCGCGAAATCGTCCGTAGGTACCGATGAAACGCGTCACCGCGAGTACTCCCAAATTACTGGGTGAATGCTCGGTCGGGGATTTGAACCCCGGTCATCGGCTGACTTCCAAATCGGCCGACAGCGCGACCACTTATTTGTCGAAAGGCCGATATGATTGGCCGGACTACACCAACCGAGCGCGAATGCAGCTTACGTCTCACCTGATTTAATCCCGTCGAAACTCCCGGCGTGATCGACGAAAGAGGGGGGCGTCCACGGCCCAGAAGAACCACTAAAACACGAGATCGGTCGATCGGTGTAGGAATAAACTCCTACTGTCCGAAGGACCAATCGATTCTTGCGGCAATCACCATCAGTACGCTAATCGACGATAGAGGATATCATTCCAACAGTTTGTCGGGAGCACTCCAGGAAATTGGGAGATGGTTGGAAATCTCCCGTGTTGCTTCTCCGAATACCGAATCCACTATTCCCCCTTGAACTCCGGCTCCCGGTCTTCCATGAAGGCGGTAACTCCCTCGATCAGGTCATCCGTCGTCATGAGGACACCGAAACCCTGTGCCTCAACTTCGAGGCCCGCATCGGTGTCATCTCGACCAGCGAGCATCGCTCGTTTCGTAAACCGTTGCGCGATCGGCGGACCAGCTGCGATATCGCGTGCAAGTTCACGTGCACGCTCATGGAGTTGGTCGTTATCCACAACCTCATTCACGAATCCATACTCTGCCATCGTCTGGGAGTCATAGCGTTCCGTAGTGAAGATGATCTCCTTTGCCCGCCCTTCCCCCACGAGATGACGGAGTCGCTGTGTCCCGCCCCAACCGGGCAAGAGCCCGAGATCGTGTTCGGGCTGCCCGAACTCGGAACGCTCACTGGCGACTCGGAGGTCACAGGCCGTGGCGAGTTCCATTCCGCCACCGAGACAGTAGCCATCGATGGCTGCTATCACTGGAGCGTTGCAGGATTCCAGCTTCCCGAATACTCGTTGACCTTCACGTGAGAGTTCGATTGCGGAAAGCGGTTGGGCGCTCGTGACGAATCCCTGAACGTCCGCACCTGCGGAGAACGCACGGTCACCGGCACCTGTAATCAGGATGCTCCGTACAGATGGATCTGCATCGAACTCGTCGATTGCCTCCTCGAGTTCCGCCAGGAGGTCCGGATCGATCGTGTTCATTCGGTGAGGACGATCGATCGTGATCCGTCCAACTGAATCGACGCGCTCGACTTGCAACGATTCATAGGTAGTCTGATCTTCCGTCTCAGTTGACCCATAAAAGCCCCGCCCCTCCTCCACATATCGATCGAATAGATCTGCCGCACGGTAGCGTTCTTCACTGGTCTCCTCGTGCAGATCAGTCAGTGTATCGTAGAGGATGTCGAGCCCGACGTCATCTGCACTCCGAGCCGGTCCATCGGGGAAGCCCGTCCCCAGCTGCATGGCGCGGTCGATCTCGGGTGGATCGGCCACATCTCCTTCGACGAGCTTTGCAACCTCGTTAGCCATGACAGCATAGAGTCGGTATAAGATCTCCTCACGCCCTGCATCTGTTGGGATGGTAACGCCACCGTTTTCGTAGTCGTAGAACCCACTCCCCGCTTTCTTCCCGAGCTCCTCATTTTTGACCTTTGTTTTGAGCATTGGACATGGTGCGTACGATTCGCCGAGGACGTCGTGAAGGTATGTGAGGACGTCGAGGGATACGTCAATCCCGACCTGGTCCGCAAGTTCAAACGCGCCCATTGGCAATCCCATATCGAATTTGGTCGTCGAGTCGACCTCTGCAATTGTGGCGTCCCCGTCATGTACAATCCACGCAGCTTCATTTAAGAGTGGCACCAGCACCCGGTTCACGATAAACCCAGGGCTATCAGAACGAACACGGATCGGTGTCTTGTCCATCTTCTCGGCGAGCCGTTCTACGAGTTCGAGTGTTTCCTCGGTCGTATGAGCTCCCGAAATGACCTCGACGAGCTCCATCCTCACCGGTGGATTGAAAAAGTGCATTCCACAGAACTGATCAGGTCGGTCCGTCGACTCCGAGAGCTCCGTAATCGAGAGACTCGATGTGTTTGATGCAAACACTGCATCGTCGGGGGCATGTTTTTCGACCTCCGCATACACCTCCCGCTTGATATCCATCCGCTCGGGTACCGCCTCGATAATAACGTCTACGTCCGATACTGTATCCTCGAGTCCGACAAGGGGTTCGACTCGCTCCAGTGCTTCGTCGGCTTCGTCTTCCGAGAGTTGTCCATGCTCTACTAACTTTCCGAGACTCCACTCGATGTCGGCGTATCCTCCCTGGACAAGCTCTTCGTTGATGTCGCGCATCCGAACCGCGAAACCAGCGATTGCCGCTATCTCCGCGATTCCGTGACCCATATTCCCGGCACCGAGGACGGCAATTGTCTCGATGTCTTCGATATCCATGCTGTGAATCTCGAGGCCGGCGTGTTTGAACGTTCCCCCGGCCGTCATACAGGAAATCTGGGCAAACGCCTTTGAGACCGACCGGTGAACACCGGAGGTATGGACTTCGGCCTCACCGATGAACAACGCACGATCCGGAAGGAGGTCAGACGGTTCGCAGAGAACGAGATCGCCCCGGTCGCGAGCGACTACGATCGAGAGGAGACATACCCACACGAACTAGTCGATACTGCCGCGGAGATGGGCCTCACAGGAGCGGGAATCCCGATCGAGTATGGTGGTGCAGGCTATTCTCCGCTCGAGATCGCAATAATCATAGAAGAGCTCTTTGCTATCGATCCTGGTATCGGTCTCTGCATTACGAGTACCGGGTTCGGTACAGACGTGATCCGTGAATTCGGTACCGACGAGCAGCGGGAGAAATATCTCCCGCCAATCGCGGCCGGTGAGGCGATTATGGGGACCGCTATCTCCGAACCTGCCGCTGGGTCGGACGTAACGGCAGTTTCGACAACCGCCGAGAAAGACGGCGACGAGTGGATCATCGACGGGACCAAAATGTGGATAACCAACGGTTCAGTGGGAGATTTCTTTGTCGTGCTCTGTGAGACTGATCCTGAGCTCGACGATCGCTATGCGGGCTTCTCTCAGATACTCGTGGAGTCGGATCGAGATGGATTCGCCTCAGAGAAAATTACCGGGAAACTTGGCATTCGAGCGTCCGACACGGCTGAACTCATCTTTGATGGCGTCCGTGTTCCCGAGGAAAACCTCGTGGGCCAGCGGGGCATGGGCTTTCTCCAGCTCATGCAGTTCTTCGATGAAACTCGCACCATGGTTGCTGCACAGGGCGTCGGCATCGCAAAGGGCGCAACTGAGCGGGCACTCGAGTATGCGAGGGAACGAGAACAATTCGGCCATCCAATCACTGAGTTCCAGGCTATCCAACACAAACTCGCGGATATGCATACGCAGACCGAGGCGGCACGCCAACTCACCTATAAGTCCGCGTGGAGCATCGAACATGCCGATGATCAGCTCACTGCCCTCGCTTCTATGGCCAAAGAATTTTCCTCTCGGGTTGCAGTCGAGGTCGCAGATGAGGCTGTCCAGATCTATGGAGGGGCGGGGTACATCGACGAGTTCGATGTCGAACGCCTCTACCGTGATGCGAAAATTACGCAGATTTACGAAGGAACGACGGAGATCCAAAAGAACATCATAGCCAGGGAGATGCTCGGTACAGGCCTGGTCTGAGTGTGAGACTAAAACGGATTGGATCTATTCTCCGTCGGTTGGCTGCGAACGAGCCGCGTTCCGGATTTCCGTCCACCGCCCGGTTTCCTCTAACTTCGCCTGGAGACGCGTGGCATACTCCGCTGTGAGTTCCTCAGCGGTAGCGAGCGTTTCCTCATCCCCACTCTTTAGGCCAAGTAGCTCTTTAATCGAGTCGAGGACGCCACCAGTGGACGACTGATCTCCAGCATAGGGCATTCCTCTCTGAAGGTTCTCGAACTCCGGGATGACGTGTTTGACCTTGCTCGTGTCAGCGACCAGACGTGCAGTGTCGTCTTCCTCGACGATATCAAACTCGACTGCAGTCATCACTAGACTCCACTCCTGGGAGGTGAGATCGGATCGTCGAATGCGCTGGGAGAATTCCTGATCGACTTCCATTCGGACGCCTGCAAGGCGATCCCGCCACGTCCTGTCGCTCATGACAGGAGAGTGGAAGAGAATCGGTTTGAGGGTTTCCCCTCTCAGACAAGCGTCGCGTCGAGCGTGATCTCCGGAACTGCAGCGAGCGCCTTCGATACTGGACAATTCTCCTTGGCACCCTGGGCATAGTCATTGAACGTCTCCGCATCGGCATCTGGGACGTCCGCTTCGACGACTAGTTCTATCTCTACGATTTCGCCACCGTCGAGGTGTACGTTCGCTTCCGTGTGGACACGCTCGGGCTCGAGGTCATCACTCGCAAGGTCGTTCGAGAGTGCCATCGAGAAGCAACCTGCATGAGCTGCTCCGATGAGTTCCTCGGGATTCGTTCCCTCCCCCTCCTCGAAACGGGAGGCGTAGGTAAACGGCCCCTCGTATACTCCATCACCGATGATCATCGTGCCGTTGCCGTTTCGCAGATCGCCTTCCCACGTGGCTTCCGAGGTTCGAATTGGCATGATACACGCACTGCTTCGCGCGGATGTGTTAAGGGGATTGTGTCTCTGCTTGGTTACTGTCGCTGTGGTGGCAAACGGGAGAGAACAAGTTAGTACCGGCCCTCGGTGAGGTCGAAGGACTCATCGCCATCGAGGACGACAACTTCCGCGGTACTTCCCCTCGCCTCGACCTCCTTGATGAAATCCTGAATGTTGATCTCGATCGACGGGAAGGAATCATAGTGCATGGGGAAGACATACTCGACGTCGAGCCAATCAGCGGCGATCGCGGCTTGCATCGGCCCCATCGTGAAATGATCGCCGACGGGCAGCGCAGCCGCATCGGGTTCGAGATACGGCGCGATTACGTCACGCATCTCCGTCATAAGTGCCGTATCCCCTGCGTGGTAAAACGTCTCAGTTTCCTGCTCTGCCACCTGTGTAGGAATCGTATCTGAGATGACATAGCCCGCGGGGGGTCCGGCAGAGTGTCCATACGATGTCTCCATTCCGTTGGTATGGTCAGCCCGGTGCATCGTCACGAACGCGTTTCCGAGCTCCACGGTCCCACCGAGGTTGAATCCGATGGTATCCTCGATGCCGTAGTGATCCTCACAATACGCAGCGAGCTCCGGATTTGCGACGAGGGTGGTGCCCTCGTATCGATCGACATCACCGATGTGATCAGCGTGTGCATGGGTCAGAAGAACGTAATCCGGGCGAATCTCTTCCGGATCAGTATCGGTGAACGGGTTATCGAAGAATGGATCGATCAGGAGCTCGGTCCCATCGATATCAATGTGCCACGTAGAGTGGCCGTGCCAGGTGAGTTGCATTGCAGCAGAAACTACTCGCGTGTTCGACTTAATATTGCCACCTCGTCAGGCATCCCAACGTATCGTCACAGCCACAGGTGCGCATGCTTAAGGGCGGGCGGCCATTTCTCCCGGGCATGCAACCACGAGACCTGTCTGCGCATGATACCTACAGGGCGGGCCGTGGGATAGAGGAGGTCGCTCGTGAGCGCGGGCTGGATCCTGACGATCTCGTGAAGCTCGCTTCCAATGAGAACCCGTTCGGGCCGAGTCCCGCTGCCGTAGCGGCTATCCGCGAGCACGCTGAACGGGCGGGCTCGTATCCGAGGACATCTCACGTCGATTTGACGGCCGCACTCGCAGAGTGCTGGGACGTCTCTGACGAGCAAGTGTGGCTCGCGAATGGTGGCGACGGTGCGCTCGACTACCTCGCCCGAGCGTTCCTCGACCCGGGCGACACAGTGCTTACGCCCCGCCCTGGATTCGCCTACTATCCGATGAGCGCACGGTTCCATCATGGAACCGTCCAGGCGTATTATCTCCAGAAGGAGGACGACTTCACGATCACGTCCCAGACGATCCTCGATGCATACACCGACGAGCGGATCGTCTACATTACAACTCCCCATAACCCGACTGGATCGTGGTGTTCGGTGGACGTAATCGAAACTATCGCAGACGAAACCGATGAGGAGACGTTACTTGTGGTCGACGAAGCATACGGCGAGTTTGTTGATGAAACAAGTGCGGTTTCCCTCCTCGAAGGCCGAGATGACGTTGCAGTCCTTCGAACATTCTCGAAAGCGTATGGCCTTGCAGGTCTCCGTCTGGGGTATGCAATCGTTCCCGAGGACTGGTCTGACGCCTATGCCAAAGTGAACACGCCGTTCGCAGCGAGCGAACTCGCATGCCGAGCTGGAATTACGGCCCTCAAAGACGACGAACACGTAACTCGAACGGTGGAGACGGTTCGACGAGCGCGCGAATATCTCACACGCGAACTCTCAGTCCCGACCTATCAAAGCGGGGGCAACTTCGTCCTCGCCGAGGTGGGCGATGCAACCGCCGTTGCAGATGAACTCGAAGCTCGCGGGGTAATCGTCCGCGACTGCTCGAGCTTCGGCCTCGAGGCGTGTATCCGTATCACGTGCGGAACTGATGAGGACACCGAGCGAGCAGTCGAAACCATCAATGAGATAGTCGCCCAACGGGAGATTCCCCGACGATGAGGATCGCCGTCACGGGGACTCCCGGAACCGGGAAAACCACTGTCACGGAGCGACTGGCGTCAGATCTCCCAATAATCCATCTCAATGACGTCGTCAGCGAGTATAATCTCATCGCATCACACGATGGTGATCGAGATACAGCTGTTGTCGACATGGATGGACTGGAAACATGGCTACACGACCATGCCCCCCAGGACGTGGTTATCGAGTCACACCTCGCGCATCATTTCGACGCCGACCGGGTGGTCGTGCTCAGAGCACATCCCGACGCGATTGCCACTCGTCTCCAGGAACGCGGAGAACGTAAAGCGTCGATCGACGAAAACGCCGAAAGTGAGGCATTAGACTTGATCCTCTCGGAGGCGGTAGCACGTCACGGCGAGGATTGCGTCTACGAAATCGATACGACTGACCGTGCTCCGGCGGACGTGGCAGCCGAGATAGACGCCGTGATCTCCGGTGACCGCGAACCCGAGGTCGGTATCGTCTCGTTCGTCGATACCCTCTAGTCCCGAATTCGAAACGGCAATCCATGACGCTCGATCGACTCCGACCTGTCGCTAATCGCCTACTCGATCCGTGGGTGCGAGGAGCGATGGCGTTACATCTTTCACCCGATGCCGTCAGTGTTATCGCATTTCTGTTGGCCGTAATGGCTGCTGGTGCGTTTACACGTGGAGACTGGTGGTACCTGATTGGTGCACTTCTCGTCTTCATGAATGGTTGGCTCGATCTACTTGATGGGGCATTGGCCCGGAAGCTCGATGCGCAATCTGCAGGCGGTGACCTTCTCGACCACGTCCTCGATCGGTACGCCGACATCGTCATCATCGGGGGTCTCGCAGCAGGTGTAGGGGATTTCGTTCTCGGATTCGCGGCGGTGACGGGGGTCGTCATGACGTCGTATCTTGGAACCCAAGCGGAGGCAGTCGGGCTTGATCGTGTATATGGCGGTGTGCTCGGACGTGCCGATCGGCTCGCACTGATCGGGTTTGTTGCCGCACTCGCACCGTTTATCGGGCTAGTAGGGCCGTTAACTCCTATCGAATGGCTCCTCGTGACGTTCGCCGTTGTCGGACATCTTACGGCTCTGCAACGATTCTGGTACGCCCGTCGGGATCTGTGAGGGAGGAGTTCACTCCGACCAGGATCTGGAATGCATGTTCGCGCGAACAATCGTGTTCGGCGCACGTTTTATTGTACTCCCATGCCAACCGTCGCTATGGTTCAGTGTGAGATGTGTGGCGCCGAGACGTCGAGCCCACGGGCCGCGAAGATCGAAGGGGCTGAACTCGAAGTGTGCGGGGACTGTGCGGACTTCGGAACAGAGATTGGCGGGAGTGATGATGGAGGCAAAACAACGACGAAATACTCGACCAGTGGATCGTCGCAGAGTTCGACCTCCGCATCATCCGGTTCACGAACAACGGCAACCAGCTCAGCAGGAAGCTCACAAAGCCGTGGTGGGAACCGTGGAGATGATATGTTCAAAGACATCGATCAGGTCGTCTCCGATTATGACGAGCGTATCAGGGACGCTCGTGAAAGCGCGGGTCTCAGCCAGGCAGAACTCGCCGATCAACTCAACGAGAAAGCGAGCTTCATTCGGAAACTAGAGCGAGGAGAGTCGCTACCGAACGATACACTCCAACGGAAGCTCGAACGGGCGCTCGATATCTCCCTGACCTCAGGCAGTGAGGGCGATGAGGATACCGAGTGGTCCTCCGACGCTGCGACATCCGGTGTAACCCTAGGTGACGTCGTCGAGCGCAAGGACTAATTCTAGGCCACACGCAGCCGTGGATATGTTCGTCCTCGTCAACCTGAAGGCCTATGACTGTGACCCCGTCGCAATTGCCAACGCAGCCCGGGACGTCGCCCAGGCGAGTGATGTCCGAATCGCCGTCGCTCCACAAACCGCCCATCTCGATGCTGTGAGCAATACCGGCGTCGAAACGTGGGCCCAACACATGAGCCCGATCGAGGCCGGGAGTCATACCGGGAGTACCTGGGCAGGCGCAGTCGTAGATGCGGGTGCATCCGGGACGCTCCTCAATCACTCGGAACGTCGCCTTCGACTCGCGGATATCGATGCAGCGCTCGACCGCGCCCGAAATGCGAATCTTGAGACGATCGTCTGCGCGAACAATCCCAAGCAAATCGCGGCTGTAACGGCTCTCCAGCCCGACGGGGTCGCCGTCGAACCGCCAGCCTTGATCGGAACAGGAACCCCGGTGAGCACTGCTGATCCTGAGGTCGTGCAAGACGCTGTTACCGCGGCGAAAGCAGTCGATGACTCAGTCGATGTCCTGTGCGGAGCAGGTATCTCGACTGGCGAGGATGTCGTTGCCGCGGCAGATCTCGGGGCGACCGGCGTCCTACTCGCGAGCGGGGTGGCAAAAGCGGATGATCCCCGAGCAACACTGTCGGACCTTGTTTCCCCGCTGTGACACTCGACCACTGGGCGATGGCCTCGTTCTCGATGTGACGGGACGGGAGGCTCAAAACTCGGAGAGCGATGACTGGCCTGACGGGGATGATTTCGACTCCCTCGCGTCATCATCGGATTCACGGGATGACTCCTCTATGTGTGGTTCAGTATCCGGCGGTTCATTCCGGTTCCACCCCTCGAGCTGAGCTTGCTCCTCCGACGAGAATGAGAGGTTTGAGACCCTGACCCCGAGCTTTCGCACTGGGGCGTTCGCAAACTCGACGAGCAACTCGAGTGCGATCTCCTCGACAACGGCAGGATCGTCAATTGGTCCTGGTAGCGATTTTGCCCGTGTGTTTACGTCATACGGCGGTTCCACGGCTTTGATACCGACTGTGCGATAGAGAGCCCCCTTTCGTCTAGCCCGGTCCGCCACTGCAGCCGCGAGCGTCTGAACCTTCTCACGTTTGGTCTCAGCGTCCTCGACTGGTTCGGTGAATGCGGACTCCCGCGAGAGACTCTTCGGCTTACCGACGGGTGTCACGTCCCGATCGTCTTCACCCCGTGCGCGTCGATATAGTTCACGGCCCCGTGCCCCGTACTGCTCTACAAGCCAGGATTCGTCCGCGTCGGCAAGATCACCGATGGATTGCAACCCCTCAGCACGGAGTTCGTCAGCCGTGACCGGCCCAATTCCATGGAGATCCTCGATGTCGAGTGGAGCAAGAAATTCCCGAACCTCCCCAGGTTCGACGATGACAAGACCGTTCGGTTTGTCGTAGTCGCTCGCGATCTTCGCCGCGCTCATTGTTGGCGCGACCCCGACGCTCGCAGTAACACCAACCTCCCGTCGAATCCGGTTCCGGAGGTGCCGAGCAACGCCCTCGACGTGGGGCCAGTCTGTACTTTCCGTCACATCAAGATACGCCTCGTCTATCGAAACATCACGAACGACATCGGCAGTCTCTTCGAGAATGGTCATGACGTCTTCACTTATTGTTTGGTAATAGTCCATATCGACCGGCCGGTAATGGCCTGCATTCGCCACGTCGAGCGCGGGGTCATCTCGAGCCGTCTCAACTCGGGGAAGTCGATTCAATGCAGCCTGAATTCCCATCGCGCTCTCGACGCCATACTCCCGAGCTTCGTAGCTAGCGGTGGCGACGGCGCCATGCACCTCGCCGTCTTCGTAGCCCATTCCAACTACGACAGGTTTGTCTTCGAGGTCGGGGTCTCGCAGTCGCTCACAGGCAGCATAAAAGCAGTCCATGTCAACGTGACAGACGATTCGCTCTTCGTCCATACCGGGCGCCCCCGGGAGGCGGCCCCCTTCCATGAACAAGAAAATGTGGGCCATCGGTATTATCCTTCTCCCGTCGGAGTGAAAGTGGAGAACGTCATTCTCCCAGAACTCTCTCATCTAGGATATTCCGACAACAAGACACCCGATAGTAGCGTTTAGGTTTTATTACTGGGGGAATAGCATCGAGAGAGAATACATGGCGACGTGCGGACCACACGATGATATGCCCGTTCCAGCGTCCCCAGTGCTACGGCATCAGTGACTGTACGTGGAAAGGGCTGTGACCCCACTTTCCCAGGACCATATCGAGGTTTCCCGTCGACGTATTGTTCCTCACCCTGCGAACAATCTTCAACGGTGTAACGAGGGACGTCCGATACCCGATCGCGCTTAATTCCCTTCGACTGCCTGGCGCGCACCTTCAACGCGTGTGTTATCTTCCCGACACCGCTCGAGGGCGTGTTTGGCCGTCATACCTGCAGTTTGTGGATCACTTCCTCGACCGACGCCGACCTTGAGATCGACGCCTGCGGTACGTTCGACGTGGTCGATGGCAGCTTCGTACTCTCGAATAGAAAGGCCAGCACTCACAGCGATTACGTTGTCGCCGCCAACGAAGAATGCGAGCGATTCGTGTTCGTCATGAAGATACCGCATCAGAGTATAGTAGCCACCTTCGATGTGGACAAACGAGTCGAATGCATGGAGCTGGTCCGTGTATGTTCCGGTAGCATCATTGACGTCGAAGTGGGCTATTTCCACATCATCAGCCGTTCGACGTTCCTCCGTGAGTGGCGTACCTCGGAGAATCTCCCTGCGTTCAGAGTCCTGCGCGCTTCCGGCGTCCTGGAGGCGTTCAGTGGCCATCTCGAGTGCTGCTGCAGGTGTTGCACCGGTAGCGATCGAGAAGCTGACCGTCACCGGATACCTGTTTCCGATCGACTCCTGGATGAGGGCGTGATCATCCCGGGTCACTCCATTCGTGACTGCGATCATGTTGTCAAAGCGTGCAAAGAACGTGTACCCGCCACGGTTGCCAAACAGTTGGGCAAGGTCCGCATAGAGTCGAGACTGCAACGCCTGGAGGTCCGCCTCCCGTCGAGGATTGGGCGTGACCGTCCACGGGCCGTAGTTATCGATTTGTACCAGTGTGAGCTGCGAGTTCGTCACCGTTGTCACACTGCAGGAGGGACTGACATATCCCTTCTACGATCCCGGCATTGGTTCCGCAAACGGAGTCGATTTTACGCGCAGGCTCCAATTTACCGGCATGCCTCACCTCGCGATCTGTCGGGATTGTGACTGGGAACAGGGCACCTTGAACCGGGAGCAAGCGGAGCACGCAAAACGTGTCCATGAAACAGAGTGGAACCACAATGTGCGGATTCGCGAATTGGACGAGTGAGGCGTCTCTGCGAAAATCGCTCCCGATCGAGTCAATTTACTGAGGAAATGACCCGGTTACTACGACCCCGCATCGGTGAGGAACAGTGGGAATAGTGGCGATCACGATACGACGGCGTGCCTAAATGGGAACAAAGATGTTGGACACCAAAACGCACCAACATCATCAACATAGGTATCGGATGTGGCAACACGCCAGGTTTGCCGCAACTCCACCGATCGGGATCAACCATTAGCTGGTGTCACCGCATTCGATTCTGCGTGGCAATTGGTCAGACCCCGGAGTTCCCACATTGTGAGACAAACCCAGCATGACTGGTCCGTAGACTGCATCATTGCAGTAGCTTCGATCCTGATGGTTCGGACAGCGTAGTTCTAGGAAGAACGTCGTTGGTCGCATTCTACTTCGTCTACTACCTGGACGTGATCCTTGCCCCCAGGACGTAGTGCGACGACGGATCATACTCGAAGAACCTACCATCGTGTGAAGCTTGCTCTCGACGCGTCGTCACGTCAGGTTCACACCGATTCGAATGAGGAGTACTGAGAAGCTATCACACTAGTCGGTATACTGTGCACAGACCCGACGGATTCCCTCTTCGAAGTCGATCTCCGGCTCCCAGCCGGTTTCCGTATTCATCTTCGATGGATCCGCACAGGTGTCGTGCACGTACACGTCATCAGGTATTGGATTCTCGACGTATCTCGGCTCGATCTCCTTACCCAACTCGTCATTCAGCATGTCGACAACAGTGTTGAACGAGTATGCCTCACCCGTGCCCAAGTTGTAAATGCCGGAAAGCCGATGCTCTGCGGCGAGCTCCAGCCCTCGAACAATGTCCTCGACATGTGTGAAGTCCCGGGTTTGCCTGCCATCGCCATAGAGCTCGGGTGAACGACCGTTCGCGATATCGTCAGCGAATTGCGCGATCACGTTCGCGAATTCCCCTTTGTGCTCTTCAGCCCCCCCATATCCTTGGTAGACTGAGAAGAATCGCATGCCCGCCATTGCCATCTCATAGTGGTTCTGAAAGTACTCTGCGTAGCGCTCGCGAGCCATTTTCGACGCCTCGTAGCCGGTATTCACCGTGACATCCATATCCTCGGGGGACGGCTCGGTTCGCGACCCGTAAATCGAAGATGTCGAGGCGTACACGACTGTCTCGCAGCCATCATTTCGTGCCTGCTCGACGATATTGACGAACCCCTCTACATTGACACGGGCGCCTCGCGTTGGAGTTTCCTCGTGCATGGCGTAGGACGAAAGCGCAGCGAGATGGAAGACGACGTCAACGTCGGTGGGAAGGTCGTCCGCGAGGACGGATCCCTCAACGAACGTGACGGGCTCATTCAGATTTTCTGGTGTCCCGAGATAGCCGTCGTCGAGAGCAACCACCTGATTTCGTTCGGCCAGGTGGTTCGCCAGGTTTGATCCGATAAAGCCCGCGCCGCCTGTCACGAGAATACGGTGACCGTCCATAGTAATAGCACAACTGCCCGAGGAAAAGGACTATCGGTCCGAACAGAGGAAGAACGAGCGGCTCAGTGGGGGGACCACCGGATTTAAGGAAATCTACGGCGAAGGTTCCTCAAATGTCATCGATCGAACTAACGTCGAGTCAACGTCGGATCCTCACTGCGCTCGTGAATCTCTATCGCGACGAGGAGGACGCGATCAAGGGCGAATCGATTGCCGAGGAAGTCGGGCGCAATCCCGGTACGATCCGCAACCAGATGCAGAGTCTGAAAGCCCTCCAGCTCGTGGAGGGAGTTCCCGGACCGAAGGGTGGCTATAAGCCCACCGCGACCGCGTATGAGGCACTCGATGTCGACCGAATGGACCAGCCCGCGGACGTCCCTCTCCAGCGAAATGGTGAACGAGTCGCAGGGGCGAACGTTGAGGGGATTGACCTCACGAGTGTCCATCATCCGGACCTCTGTCGAGCAGAAATCCACGTGCTTGGATCCGTTCGCGATTTCCACGAGGAGGATACAGTCAGGGTTGGGCCGACACCGCTCTCTCAGCTTGTCATCGACGGCGTCGTTGACGGCAAGGATGAAACGAACAATGTCGTCGTGCTCCGTATTGAGAACATGGAAGCACCGGGTGGCGCGTCCTCACACTAATTGAACAGCGACACGGTACGCAGTTCGTGAATTGCACCCCGAGTGAGTTCACACCGTTACTCGATAACGACTAGTGTGTCACCGGTGTCTACACTAGTGCCTGCCAAGACCCGGACGTCGGAGATCGTTCCCGCACGAGGAGCGACGATATCGTTCTCCATCTTCATGGCTTCGAGGACGAGAAGCACATCCCCCTGCTCGACTTCCTCCCCCTCCTGGACAGCAACGTCGAGAATCGTTCCTTGCATCTCGGCGGTCACTTCAGCTCCCTCGGTGCGTCTATCACCGGGTCGCTGACTATCCGGGGCATCGCGAGTAGGGCGGTCGGGACGACCGAACACTGAATCAGAGTCGGCTGAGGCACTGTCCACAGGAGGGTCCCGCTCCTCGAGATCTACCTCGAATCGCTTCCCATTCACCTCGACCGTAAAAGTCCGCTCAACGGCCGTCTCATCACCAGTGTCCGGATCGATGTGATCAGGTCCCCACCGCTCGACCGCCTCATCGAGTCGTTCGGGTTCAAGCTTCTCGTCGAGGTAATCGGTCGTATGCGTGCCCTCGACAAACGTTTCATTCTCGAGCATCAGCAGGTGAAACGGGATCGTTGTATGGACGCCCTCCACAGTGAACTCCCGGAGGGCACGCTTCGATCTCGCGAGACACTCCTCGCGATCACTCGCCACGATAATCAGCTTCGCGACCATGGAATCGTAATCTCCGGCAATGCGGTCGCCCTGTCTGATCGAATCGTCAACTCGAACGCCAATCCCGCCAGGCGGATCGTACGTTTCTAGGGGCCCCGGTGTCGGCGCAAAGTCCTCCGCTGGGTTCTCGGCGTTGATCCGGTACTCGATGGCGTGCCCATCAATGTCCACATCATCCTGCTCAAACGAAAGCTCCTCCCCTGATGCCACCCGCAACTGCCACTTCACAATGTCGATGCCCGTAATCTCCTCTGAAACCGTATGTTCGACCTGGATGCGGGTATTGACTTCCATAAAGTAGAACTCGCCGTCTTCGACTAGGAATTCTACCGTACCAGCATTGGTATAGCCGGCTTCCTTCACGCCCCGGCGAGCTGCTTCCCCCATAGCTTCTCGGAGATCCTCATCGAGCGCTGGAGAGGGCCCTTCCTCGATCACTTTCTGGTGTCGACGCTGGAGCGAACAATCCCGCTCGCCGAGATGACGGACGTTACCATGCTCATCTGCGAGGATTTGCACTTCGACGTGTTTCGGGCTGTCGAGATACTTCTCGACGTAGACAGCATCATTATCAAAGTATGCTGCACCTTCGCGCTTCGCGGATTCGAACTGATCTTCAACATCCGAAGGATTTTCGACTACTTTCAAGCCACGGCCGCCGCCGCCACCTTCTGCCTTGATCGCAATCGGGTACCCGAATTCCTCACCGAGGTCAGCTACCTCCGCAGCTGATTCGACGGGTTCCGTGGTACCGGGGACAACTGGAACGTCCGCGCTGTCCATGACCGATCGTGCAGATGTTTTCTCGCCGAGTGCTTCCATCGCATCGCTGGGAGGACCGATCCAGGTGACGTCAGATTCCTCCACCAGCCGAGCGAATTCGAAATTCTCGGCTAGAAACCCGTATCCCGGATGAATGGCATCCGCATCAGCCGACCGAGCTGCCTCGAGAATCGCCTCCTGGTCGAGGTAGGAATCCGCTGCACGGGCAGGGCCGACGTTGTATGCCTCGTCGGCGTATCGGACGTGACCAGCGTGCCTATCTGCGTCAGAGTACACGGCAACCGTGTCTACCCCTACTTCCTCACAGGCTCGCATCACCCGGACGGCGATCTCCCCCCGGTTTGCGATAAGGACCTTATCAAACATTTCCGCGACAGTTCGCCTTGGGGGCCCCTGATTGTATCGATTCGGTCGGTCGCCATGACGCGTCCTCGAATGAGCACGTTATCGGCAATGCTGTACCCCGCCCCGTTCGGCGAATACTCGTCATGATATTCCTATCAAATACCGACTGATTCTCCGTCCCAGCCTAATATAACTCCATCCGGTTCGCCGCTCTCCACATATCGACGGGCGCTTGCCTGGGGACGCGTCCGCTGCACCCAGTGACGGTTTCAATCCGACTCTGGAGTCTCCACCGGCGGCCATTCCCTGTCTCGCCATCATCGGCCCCCTCGTCTGATCCCGTCACGGCAAGGTGCGCATCAATCGCCGCGGCCAGTGCCGCTGCTTCTTCCGGCGACGCATCGGGTGGAATGTGCAATTTCGGCATACTACAGTGGGATATTCCCGTGCTTCTTTTGCTTCGATTCGCCACGTTTGTCCCGGAGGACAGCAAGATCCTCGATGAGTCGTGGTCTGGTCTCAGGTGGTTCGATCACGTCGTCGAGGAAGCCATGATCTGCGGCAGTATACGGATTCGCAAACTCCTCCCGGTATTCATTGATTAACTCCTGGCGTTTCGTTTCGGGGTCCGTGGCATTCGAGATTTCATCGTCATAGAGAATATTCACCGCACCACGGGGGCCCATGACGGCAATCTCCGCCGTCGGCCAGGCGTAGTTTGCGTCGGCGCCAAGATGCTTCGAGGCCATCACGTCGTATGCCCCACCATACGCCTTCCGGAGAATGACAGTCACCAATGGAACAGTTGCCTCGGAGTACGCATAGAGAAGTTTCGCCCCATGTCGAATGATGCCCTCGTGCTCCTGATCGGTACCGGGCATGAACCCAGGTACGTCGACAAACGTGAGGATCGGGAGATTGAACGCGTCACAGAAACGAACGAATCGCGACGCCTTCTCGGAAGCAGCAATGTCGAGCGTCCCCGCGTTCACTCGAGGCTGGTTCGCGACAACCGCAACAGAATATCCATCGAGGCGGGCAAAACCGATCACGAGGTTCTTCGCATAGGCCTCTTGTACCTCGTAGAATGAGTCCTCGTCCACGACGCAGTCGATCACGTCTATGACATCGTACGGCTTGCGTGGTTCGTCCGGGACGACCGTGTTGAGTTCGTTATCGCGGCGCTCCGGGTCATCCCAGGGATCCAATCGGGGGGGATCCTCGACGTTATTCTGTGGGAGATATGAGAGTAGTTGACGGACCCCATCGAGAGCGGCTTTTTCGTCGTCCATTGCAAAGTGAGCAACACCGGAGGTGGCAGTATGAGCGGTCGCACCGCCTAGTTCCTCCTTCGTGACCTCTTCACCGGTCACGGTTTCGATCACATCTGGTCCAGTAATAAACATGTTCGCGGTATCCCGGACCATGAACACGAAATCGGTGAGTGCGGGCGAGTAGACCGCCCCGCCTGCACAGGGACCCATGATCGCCGAGATCTGGGGAACAACACCTGATGCTTGCTGATTACGGTGAAACAGTTCGCCAAAGCCTCCAAGGCTTCGGACACCTTCCTGGATTCGCGCGCCGGCGGAGTCATTCAGACCGACAACAGGAGCCCCGACATCCATCGCCCGGTCCATCAATTTCGCGATCTTCTCCGCGAACACTTCGCCAAGTGAGCCACCAAAGACAGTGAAGTCGTGGGCAAACACGAAGACCGGACGACCGTTGATCTCGCCCCGACCAGTGATGACACCATCACCGTAAATTTGGCGCTCCTCCATTCCAAACGAGTGCGTACGATGGGTACGGAGTTGATCAATCTCACGGAAGGTATCCTCATCGAGGAAGTAGTCGATACGCTCGCGCGCGGTTAGCTTTCCTCGCTGGTGCTGGGCGTCAATACGCTCTTCGCCTCCGCCGAGGGCCGCCTTCCGTTTCCGTTCCCGGAGCTCCTCCAGCCGGTCCTCCATCGTCACGAGCCACCACCCCGCGACTGTTCGATCATACGTGGGGAAACACGACCCCCGGGAAAAGGATTGCTACAATCGAGTTCGTCGATCGTCGAACCCGAGCGGCGGGGTGACCTCTTATCTCCTGTTGCACACACGCAATAACCAACGGTACCGTTGCCGGGGCCAATACGTACTGCGGCGGGAATCGCCATCGTTCACTGAGCATCCTCCAGCTGATACGAGAACATGTCCACGTATGCCGGGGTCACGTCGGCAGTCCCGTTCGAAAGGGCATACGGCCCGCAATAGACACCAGTGAAACCACCAGCAACCTCCGTCGCGAGATAGCGCGTCGCGGCTGATGCCAATTCGTGTTGAGGGGAACCAGAAGTAAAGGTATACGTGTCAGCCGTTGCCGCAATGCCGAGCTGATGTTCGAGTCCCTGGACCCGTTCGCGGGAAATAACGTCGACACTATCTCCTATGCGCAACCTGACCACCACGATCGGGTCATTTTCTCCTCCGAGTATTCCGATTTCGTAATGGTGCGACTCATTCGTCACGAGGGCGAGGCCTGCTTCCTCACCTGGGTCGGGATCGAATGTGACGTCGATCCGCATCACACAATCGACGTGGGCTTGTGGACGGCAGATGAATGTTGCACGGGGTTCGTCCAAACTCTCTGTCCCACCAATGAGCGTCAAATATGACTCCCGATCCTCGAGGGAATACCGGTTGGGATCCGGTGTACGACGATAGAACCACCCATCAGCGAGTTCGGCGTCATCAAAGTCGTCCCTGAATTCCCGTCCTGGATCAGATGGACCGAATGGAGGGTCACCCGGAATCGAATCGATCTCCATGACGGGATCAATTGGCTCACCATTGTTCACGACAGGCCATCCGTGTTCCCATTCCACCGGTGCGAGGTAGGTCTCTCTCCCTAGATGGTGCCAGCCCGGATGGCCGCCATGTTGGCGGATGGCGAGGAACATGAGCCACCATGATCCATCGTGAGCACGGACAAGATCACCGTGACCTGTTGCTTGAATGGGGTGAGCAACTAACCCGTGGTGTGTGAGTATTGGATTATCGGGACACCGCTCGAATGGCCCCGTCACAGTGTCGCTTCGCCCCACGGTTATCATGTGATTAGTGTGGGTTCCGCCCTCTGCGGCGAGCAGGTAGTAGGTTCCATCGATCTCATAGAGGTGTGGCGCCTCGGCAAAACCACCGCGCTCACCTGCCCATATTTGATGAGGTTCATCCAGTTCTCCGGTCTCGAGATCTATCCGAGCCTGTCGAATCCGAAAATCAGTGAGCGTCTCCCCGTCAGTATAGTGAACGTAGACTGTATCGTCGTCAAAGAAGATGTCCGGGTCGATGCCACCAGCGTCGATATACGTGGGATCGGACCACTCACCTGCCGGATCATCGGCAGTCACGAAGAAGTGACCATTCCCGCCAACGTCCGTCGTGACCATGTAAAACGTGCCATCGTGGTACCGGAGGGTGGGGGCGAAGATCCCTGACGACGACGAGCGAGATTCGAGATCAAGCTGGCTCGTGCGCGTGAGACAGTGCCCGATTCGTTCCCAGGTGACGAGATCGGTGCTATGAAAGAGCGGGACACCAGGGACATATTCGAACGAGGAGACGGCGAGGTAGTAATCCTCCCCCGCACGACACACGCTTGGGTCGGGGTGAGTACCTGGGATCACTGGGTTCTCGAGTTTCATACCTGACGTGGATCCGATCCGGAGTTGAAGGTTACGACGCGCTCAAGGACAGTCAGGCTTCACCGTAGACCGGCACTGCGGCACCACTCGTGACCTCTGCAGCGTCCGAGCATAGGAAGCAAACGACAGTGGCGATGGCTGCTGGGTCGACCCACGTGTCCTGATTTGCATCGGGCATCATCTCACGGTTCATCGGCGTATTGATGACGCTCGGCATGATGGTATTTGCTCTGACGACCCCTCGGTTTTCCTCGGCAATAGTCTCCGTAAGAAGTCGAATCCCAGCTTTCGACGCTCGGTAGGGACCGTCACCCTCTCCTCCTTCCAGTGAAGAGCGAGACGAGACAGAGACGATCGCCCCTTCTGTCTCGTGAAGATGAGGGATCGCGTGTTTCGACGCGAGGAACATTGTTTTGAGATTGACGTCGAAAAGGAGATCGAACTCCGACACGTCTGTCTTGTGGAGTGGATCTCCGCCTCGCCACGTGCCAGCGATGTTACAGAGCACGTCGAGTCGGTCATGGTCTTCGATAACGGAACGAACCACGCGCTCGACATCCGTCTCGTCGGTGAAATCAGCCTCGTAGAACGAGTCGAGCTCCGCGGGTTCTACGAGGGCCTCATCATCATCGGGCGCAATAAGATCTGTACCGCATACTGTTGCCTCCGCACCAGCGAACGCCCGAACAACGGCACTACCCAGGGCACCACTCGCCCCGGTGATCAGAACGACTCGATCAGTGAAGTCGAATGAAGTAGCCATGGTCGTCGAGACGGGTGTAATCAGGTTAAAGGAGGGGGTCGTGTAGACGGCATCCTTTTTGAAACAGGCTAGCGCTTCTTTGTACACCTGAAAGAAAGGACGTCGCTCACCCTGCTGCAAGCACTGTTTCGAGGCGGTCTTCTAACTCCTCAATGTCGTCTCGAAGCTCCGCAGCTTCCGCCGTGTCGAGTTCGTCAAGGCGGTTCTTCAGACCTTGCAACCTGGATTGCTTTTCACTTTCTTCGACGTCGATTTTCTGGACATAGACTTGCTGTTCGATATCGTAGACGTCGTCCTCATCGACGTCTGTCGCCGCAAGAACGACGTCCAGTTTGTCCGGGTCGACGCCGAGCACCCATTCGTGAGGAACATCCTCCGCATCAAGCGCGTTGAGGATTGTCTCCTCATCCTTGAGGTGCCGGCGATTGCGAGTCGTGCGCTGCACCGTTCCGAATCGACCGTGAAGCCTGGCATCCGGGCCAATGTATTCGAGGAGGCGATCCGTGACGTCGGTCCGAAACCCATCCGACCCGCGCTGGACATCCGAGAGGAGGACATAGACATCGACCAGGTTTTCGGGGGATACTGAGTCAAGGTCATCGACGGGCCACTGTTCTAATGCATCAACGAGCAGAAGGGCATCGTCATGCACGCGTTCAGGCGGTGTTCGCGCTGTCCATGCCGGCTTGAGGAAGGGACTCTCTTCCGCATCCTCGTCTTCTGCCCTGCGAAACGCCTTCGAATCAACCATGTACCTGGGTGAGAGGCTCATGACGGATACATATGGTTCGACGCCACCAGGAAGGTCGTCAATGGGAAAGTTGTTAGATTCAGTCTCCAGTCGGTCATACAGTACCTCGAACTGATGGCGCCAGAGAGTCCGTTCTTCGCTGGTACCGACAAATGTGATCCCGACTCTATCGTCACGGATCGTGTCTACGGTGAACGCGCGCTCTGACGTGGGGGTCACGAGAATGGCGTCAGAATCGAGTGTCTCGCACCGTTCGCGGAGGTCCTGCCACATCTCACGAAACGTCATGTATTATACTACGTTCGCGAAACGCTAAAGGATGTGGTCGATAATCACGTCACTTCGGATAGCAGCCCGAGTAAAGCGACTTTGAAATTCCTGTCACCGTAAATAGGAGCTGGGCTCTGTCTCAAGGGTGGATATCTTGCGAGGGCTGGTCTTGGTGCAACCATCAGGAGTGAACAAACGATGGGATTCGGGGCAAAACTGGACTTGTAGGGAAAAGAAACCGTATTTGGACGGGATCAGGCCGTCGCGGTATCCGAGGCCTCAAAAACCCGAATCCACCCATCACTATCAACTCGCACGAGGTACTCAGAGTACGTGAACTCGACGCTTCCATCGCCCTCCTGATCCCGTCTCGACTCCCCCTGTCGAAAGAAGGTGCCTTCGAGGGCACCTGCGTCGATGTATTCATAGAGGGGAGGGAGATCCAACTCCGAGGGCGACACATCCATCGCGTCCGCGATTGCGAACACGATTGTCGTTGCGAGTTCGATTTCTTGGTCTTGGTCGTAATGGCGCTGTTCGATCAGCGTATAATCATTACGAGAATTGACGTCAGGAGTCTTGTCGTTGTCACCGTTATTCGTCTCGTCACTAGTCATACCGGTCCTGTCTCTGTGAAAGTTCGTTGTTAGTCTGCAATCCAGCTCCGATGCCAACGAGAGCCGCAAGCACGAGTTGGCAGTTTTCGCCAGTGGTGATTTCGTTCGATTCGGCGTCGAACTCGACGATCCCGTCGTCAGCAAGCTTCGGGACGTGGTTGTGGTAGAGTGCAACTGAGACGCGCTCTCGAAGATCCTCTGTCACGTCTTCCTGTGGAAGCTCATTTTCCCATGCTGCTATCAGTGTGGCGAGCGTATCTAGTGACCACTCTGGGTTTTCCAAGAGCCGGTAGCACACATAGCGGCGCCGAGGGTGGGCCAACGCATCGAATACATAGTCCAGTTCGAGGACCTCTGCCGACGGCGACCAGTCAGCAGGCGGCGGCCACTTGGATGGTACAGGCTCGGTCCGACTATCTTCTCCAACCATACAGTGTTCCTACGCCGTGCGGACACTTGGCCCTATATGGTACTCGCCGCCGGGAAAGCTATCAAATACGTACCGGTTCGTTATGCCTTGTTCGGGAGTTCCACCGAGTGAATCACCACCCGATTCTAGAATCATGATGATTATCGGCTCCTTTCATACATCTGTACTATCTTATCGTTTTATACAGACGAAGTACAACCGTCACTGCAAAAGTTGAGATGTATAGCACCCAGGATTGTCTTGCAGAGGACTCTACATGATTCCACAATGAATCCCGGTATAGAACCGCGATCACGGTGATACCCACTAACCGTGTTCTTCCTTCATGTCACAATTTGCGGATCTGAGTATGAAGGGGTGCATAATATCAGCGTTTTCTCGCACCAAGTGACACGCTTTTGACCCCATATTTCTGGCAGGCCCCTTGTGCCTGATCCGAGATGAATTCGTACTGCGGGTTCTCTCGGACTTTGACGACGTCGAACGCGGCCCGTTCGATCATCGTCGTATATCGGTTGATCTGCTCGGCCCCGCCGATACACGCAGCCCAGAGATCCGCATTGGTTTTGATGCTA
>CAZEDI010000025.1:0-28090 GCA_964510865.1 uncultured Halobacteriales archaeon | reverse complement strand
GGAGCGTGGCGATTCGGTCAGGGAGTCCCCCACTCATGCGAACTTACACACAACCCATAGGAATGTGAACCTTTGGTTAAGATCCGGGAGGCGGCATGTTCTGAAACTATGAACGGAGTGAGTCGTCGAAGAAACGCCTCAGACGGATTGGAATAGGAACGGCACAGCCAACGGAGCGACCTCAGGTGCGAGAAGTTGGCTCCGGGGTACACCCCCGATTCTACTTCCGGGACCCGAATACTGATGGGACGGTTTGACCGTTATCTGTTATGGTGGATTACGAGGCACCATTGACGGCCGAAGAGCGCGAGGAAATCGTCGAGCTCTACGATGGATTGCGGGTTGCAGACGTTGTCGATGGTCTGGATAGTTATGGATTCAACCGATACGTCAACCAGATGAGTCAGGACATCCAGGCGCTGCATCACGATTTTGAGGACTTCACGCATCAGATAATGGGGTTCGCTCACACGATGCGGTTCCTCCCGACGAACAAACCCCAATACAACCCTGACGAGTGGGGGTGGGAGGCAGTTCACTCCGAGTGGGGCTGGTACCGGGACCACGTTCAGGCGCCGAGCGACATCACGGATCACGACATCATCGTCTTCGAGGCTCACAATATTCCCGTGGGGATGATCGGATCATACAACGGCCTGGATTGGATCTCGAAAGGTGCGGTTGGCATCGTCACGAACAGCGGTGCCCGTGACACGGACGAGCTGGTGATCGAGGGTGTGCCCGTCTACTCGAAAACGCGGACCAAGCCGAAGTGGCATGGTCGAACCGAGTTCGACGACGAGCAGATCCCCGTCAACGTCGGCGAATGTCAGGTTCGACCGGACGACGTGATCGTCGCCGATGGAGACGGCGTCGTTGTCGTCCCGATCGAATACGCCGAGCGAGTGGCCGAGGCGGGTAGCAAGGAATTGGGACGGGACCAGGAGATGCGAGGCGAACTGTACGATACTGTCGGACTCGAACACGATCACACGCTCGAGTGAGACACGTTGCGAGGACCGGTGATTTCCCCGGCGACGGGTCACCGTTCGACTACCAACGCTGGGTTCCGACCTAATCTGAACTATGACCGTCGTCTGTTTCGTAGAATTCGTGTAGTGGGGATGCATTCTCACACACTGGTTCTTTCGGACCCAGGAAGTTGTCCACTGTCGCCGACAGGCCGCTCATTGCCAGTGAAGCGGCGCTCCAGGCAGCCGTGATACGAGATGATCGAAATGGTTCCTGCTTCCGGGCGCCGGGGTGCGCCCCCCTCGTCACAGTCGGCAAGACGGGCTTGGAATCCTCGTTTTTCATGGGGCTCTCCGACGGAGCCCTGAGAAAGTGCGTGCGCAGTCCTCGATCCTGTAAGCGCAGCCAAGTCTTCCTGCGGTTCAAATCTGGGAGGCGCCATGAAACTCACTGTTCACATGCCCACACATCAGGCATGTAGATGCCGTAGAGCACTCACGAATTGGCATCATCCTTCTCGGCGTAGTCGGTTCTAACGCCGAGTTCATGGGCTCGCCCGGCTCTGGTAATAACGTCCTAATCAACCGTCTGACACCCTCACTCCCCACTTGCGAGCAGTTTTCGACGTTATCTGGAATCACGGGGAAAACGCGCTTGGGATTCTCTATTAGCAACACCGACTGCGGGTCGAGGATCCGAAGGCCCATCGGACGATCTGGAACTCTCTCGACAAGCTGGAGCGGGACACTCTCCTACCCACTGAATGGACGACACGGAAGTGCATCTATCGACAACTTCGACGAAAAGAGTGTTCGAGAGCGGGTGCCGTTCAGGTGGACACGTGACTGCGCGTCCAGCCGGGGTCGTGGCCGGTGCTGTCTATGAGGTCGGACCGACACGCCGGGCAGTAGTCGGGGGTAAGGGATTCGCTTCGGGGAACGTACACCGCGCCGCCACACTTCACACATGCATCTGTAACGATGGTCGCGCAGTCCGCACAGACGTTGAAGTCGTCGACCGTGAGCTCGCGTAGGGGTTCAAGCTGTTTATCCAGGAGATACTCGTCAATGATCGTCTGGCAATTGTGGCACGGTTTCATGGCGATGCATGGTGCACCTCGTGATCACCCTGTAAATACCTGCCCCTGAAAACGTACTGACTGCTGAATCCCGGCCGAACTGTCCGTGTGAATGACCTCTTCACTCGGGGTTAAAAACAAGAGTCGTGGTACCGCGACTCTCGGAAGGGTTATCCGCCGCCGGAGACGATAGTAGCTTGTAATGGCAAACGGTAAAGTTGATTTCTTCAACGACACTGGTGGTTACGGTTTCATTTCGACCGACGACGACGCAGTAGACGACGACGAGGACGTGTTCTTCCACATGGAGGACGTTGGCGGTCCAGACCTCGAAGAGGGTCAGGAAGTCGAGTTCGACATCGAATCATCCCCAAAGGGGCCCCGCGCAACGAACCTCGTCCGAAACTAACGACTCCTGCTGCCCGTCGTTTGTAGCGATTCAGGGCAACTCGTTCCGTTAGAATAACACAGTCATAACGAGTGCTTTCTTTCCGCTCTGTCTCCACTGATTCACTATTCTGTGACAACCGGATACGCGATCAGTTCACCGACACGGTACTCTCGAGAGGCATACCCGCCGGAATGAATCCTCGGTCTGGTTGGGGGAATCAGTTGTAAATGGGTACTGGTTCTCGATCTCCGTGACCGGGTCGGTCACACTAGTTCACGTGCTAACTCTCCCGGTACTGTATGCTATGGAACCCACTAGCTATGATTCGAGAGACGGGATTTCTCGTCATCCGATTTCCGACACCACGAAAGCGCGGGTGTTGCGGGTTACTTCGGTCGAACCAGGAATCGGACCTGAGATCCGTCGCGCCCAACATACGGAATCGGCGTGCAGATCACGTCTACCCGGCCGGCGGGCACGCGCCCGACATCGTTGAGGCCCTCTACCACGAGAATATCCGCCGGGAGGAGTGTTCGATGCACGACGTGATCCGCTAGCGAGAGACCCGATTGATCGACGTTGAGCGCATCGGTGGCGACGCAGGCAACGTCGAGCTCCTTTAGATACTCGGCGGCGTCAGCGTCGAGATAGACGTACTCCGTGAGGTACTCGTCCGTGTCAGCGACCGTCGCGCCGCAGTCAAGGACGACATATTCGCCCGCAGAGAGGTCGTATGCCTCCGCTTGCTCGCGTATCTCCCCACCCGAGATAGCAGTGTTCGGATCCTTTTGAGAAAAATCGAGAACCACTCCGTCGGCGACCATCTCTTCAGGCGTGATCTGGTCGATAGTGCGGTGATCATCTGCGGAATAGAAATGAGCCGGGGCATCCATGTGGGTGCCAACATGCGTCTCGATGTGGACTACCGTGGAGTTCGTCCCATCTGCTGACACGGTCATGTAGTCCTCGAACGTCGGCGAGACGTGTAGTGGTCTGATCGGGGTGTCCTCGGTGATCGGCTGTGTCAGATCGATCCACTCGCTCATGGAAGCAGATCCTCGGCGTGTGGCAAAGAGATACGGGTTGTCCCGAAATGTACACGGACAGGGGGGCTCTCGACGAGGACCTCGGTTCAAGGGTTGCAAGGATCGTCGTCTCGCACTCGAGGTGAGCTCTGGTGATACTCACCGATACATCGGATCATGCTACCCGGACATTTCGTTGGTTCCCCGATGCTCTGGAAAATCGCATATGATCTCTAGGGCTCCTAGAAACTCGTGGGCACCTCCACTCTCCTTGGGTGGACCAGTACGGTGAACGAGCAGGGACCGATCGTCTGTCACTCGGTTTTGGACACCGAGAGTTACGATTTGTCGAACGTTGTCGGTTCTATTCCCATTGCTCCTTGGAGATTCTCACGCCATTCACGCTCTTGCTGGAGATCATCGCATAGCGCATCGACTTTCTCAGTGACGAGGGTCTTCGTATTCTCGAGCTCCGGGGTGAGTTCGTCCTGCTGGTACTCTAGGGTCTCCAGTCGACTGCCGTGCTCCTCGCGAAGCGACGAGAACGATTCTCGGACTGCTGAGAGTTCTGCTTCGTTCCCGTCGATGGAATCCTGGAGTTCCGGAATCCGATCGAAACGATCCCCCCTGCTTTACCTGAAACAGAACTCCCATAAGGGGCCCTGGACATGTCGACGCGTGTTATCGATTGGACTCGTCGGGTGTGGCAATCACTCGACCCGCCATGCGACTGTCGTCGAGGATTCCCCGGATGCTCGGATCGTCGGATGTGCAGATATCGATGTGGCCACGGCCCGGGCATTTGCTGCAGAGCACGACATCCCCGACGCATACGGGTCCCTGGAAGAGCTGGTAGACGCGACATCGCTCGACGCGCTCATCATCGCCGCCGTCCCGACAGCGCACCCGACACTCGTCGAAACGGCTATCGAGCATGGAGTCAGAGCGATTCTGTGTGAGAAGCCTATGGTCGTCCCCGGAGAGGGAGATCGCGCCAGGGAGCTGTGCACACTCGCCGAACGGACGGACACACTCCTCATCGAAGGGCTGATGTACCGCCATCATCCACAGATTCAACGGGCGATCGAACTGCGAGACGAGGGTGCGATTGGCGATGTCCGATACGTGTACGGGCAATTCTCCGACTACTACAGTGACGATGCGGGCAACTGGCGAAACGACGATGATCGTGGTGGGGGGTCGATGGGGGCGAAGGGGTGTTACCTGATCGATGCCTGTACCGTGTTCGCAGGGGCGGAGCCGGTCGAAGCCGTCTGCCGGGAGACGCGGGACGAAATCTTCGACGTCGAGATCGGCGAGACCGGGATGGTCGTGTACGAAAACGGGGTCACGGCACAGTTCGAGACCAACCACCGATCGGTCTGGCGAGAGGAACTGAAAATCTGCGGGACGGAGGGGACGATCAGTATTCCGCACGCGATCGTTACGACCACCCAGCCTCGAACGATCGAACTGCAGCTGGGTGGCGCCTATGAATTCGAGGAGCGTGACGTCGAGACGATGGCATTCGAGCCGACGAACAGCTACGCACGGCAGTTCGAGAACTTCGTTGCCTGTATTCGGGAGAACGCCGAACCTGTCGTTCCTCTAGCCGATACCGTTAGGAACTATGAACTCGTGGATGCGGTGATGCGCTCGACGGAGACTGACCGTGTCGAATCTGTGTAAGTAGTATAGCCGATGGGTGGTCCCGTGAACCTGATGCGACGCTGAAGTCGTGTATTGTTGAATACTATTACGCCGGGATGGGTACGTGCCCGGGTGCTCGATAATCGAATGGTCGCTGTCGCGACGGTTGCCTTCGGCCTTGTAACCCTTGTGCACGCGAGTAGTACGTGGCCCACGACAGCGGTACTCGCTTTCTTTGGCGGGGGTGCACTCGTCGCGTTCGTCGCTGAGGCTGTCGTCGTCACCCGAGGTCTGCTCGATCATCACATCGACCCGATGGTTCTCGGCGTACCGATCTATGTTTTATTCGGCTGGACGGGGACGGTGTACGTGGCGTTCCGTGTCGCGCTCTTCGCCACGGAGGGATGGGCTGCGGTTGGAATCGCGGCAGTGCTCGCGACTGTATACGATGGTTTCGTCGATCACCACGGCGTTAGGGCGGGATACTGGACCTATACCGATGACCTCCCCGGCCCTCGGTATCGGGGTGTCCCGTGGTGGAATTTCTGCGGATGGATTGTCATCAGTGCGGTCACGGCCGCGCTTGCCATGCCCTTTCTGTGATGCCTAGCGGTACTGTCACAGGTCGGATCGACCAAACCTCGGATACCGTATAGACACGGACGGGCCCTCGTCTTCGAATCACATGCGGTGGCGGACCAAGGCCGGAAACACCTCGGTCGCGAAGTGGACGAACCCCACGAGGATAATTGGGCCGAGGAACAGGCCGTACCAACCGAATGCCATGGCTCCGAGCGTATACGCGAGTAACACGAGTCCCATGTTCAGTTGGCCCGAGGAGAGAAACGCCCGTACGAAGAAGTCAGGGATGGCGTCGACGACGATGAAGGTGACAATCAGGAAGACCACAGGGAACCATAACGGGACTGAGCCTGTCATCGCTTCGATGAATAACAATCCCGCGAATGGAACGTACACAATCATCAGTCCGACCAGCGGGACGAGGGTAGCGACGGCGACGAGCACCCCTAACAGCACCGGCCGGTAGAGTGTGGCGCCTGACGGGGCGAGGACGTCGAGGGCGAGGAAGGTTGCCACGGCTATGATACCTGTCGCGAGGATCGTGAGCAGGTTCCCGTAGAAAATGTGCTCGAGGTCACGATCGATAGCAGCGGTGAATGCTACAGCTCTGGAATCGTGACCGACACTCCGGCGAAACCAGGACGCGATTTTCCGGTCGTCCCGGAGGAGGTAGAAGACGAAGACAAACATGAGAAACAGCCGCGAAAGGACGGCAACCACGAGGTCAGCGATCGTCTGAATCGGTCCAAGGAGCTGCGCGAGCGCCGTGCGTGTTTCCTCATCGAAGGATTGCGTCGGATCCGCCTGGAACTGACGAAGTAGCTCGATCGGATCGTCGAACTGACCCAGCGTCAGGAACGGCTCGAGCGACGATTCGAGCCCACCGAGATTGGCCGCGGCGAGGAAAGCAGCGATCTCCTCGATCGTGATGAGCGCACTGTAGACGAGAACGCCGACGAGTGGAACCACGAAGACGAGCACCGTGGCAGTGACCGCGATATCGGGATGGTCCGTGTGTGTCTCGATCCGACGGTGGACGGGTCGGCTCGCATAGTAGACGAACAAGGCGAAGACGAGTGTGCCGAGAAACCGTGCGAGCGCGAGGACGACGCCCGTAGTGACTACGATCCCGACGAGGAGCCAGACGACGAACGCCCCGTCGACGCGGGACTCCTCGGGTATCATACGCACGGTATATAGGGGGCCGAGTGGGAAAAGGGATGACCTGACATAGGAGGGTATTCGCAGGATTTACTCGTTAGACAAGTGCACCACCTGCCGGTCATCGGAGAACGGTTTCACACCTACCGCCTGTGAAGGTGGCATTCATATTCGTGCTGTCGAGAGTGTAGACCACGTCGAACCCGTGGGGTGTGAAATTTACAGTACCAGGATGTACTTTCTTGCGTGTTTGGTTCCCCGGTCAGACAGTGTACTGTGAGTGCTGGGACCCTATCGCCACCGGTGTAGAAGGCGATACTCCTCCTCGGGCGAATATCGTCTAAAGAGAAGGCTGTTCGCCAGGACGGAGACGGAGGAAATTGCCATCGCACCGGCTGCAAGGACGGGTTGGAGCAAGCCGAGGGAGGCAAGCGGGATCATCGCGGTGTTATACCCCAGCGCCCAGAAGAGATTCTGCCGGATCGTGGCGAGTGTCCCCTCGCTGATTCGAATGGCCCGCACGACGTCGAATGGGTCGTCTCGCATTAGCGTAATATCCGCTGCCTCGATCGCGACGTCCGTTCCCGAGCCGATCGCACAACCCACATGGGCTGCTGCGAGTGCCGGGGCGTCGTTCACGCCGTCGCCGACCATCATCGCCGTTCGTCCCGTCGATTGGATCTCCACAACGGCGTCTGACTTGTCCCCGGGAAGGACCGCTGCCCGGACGTTTGTGGGGTCGATGCCGACCGTCTCAGCAACGGCACGGGCGGTGCGTTCGTTGTCCCCCGTGAGCATCAGCACGTCCGTTCCGCGTTCGCGGAGTGTTGCAACCGTCTCTGCAGCTCCATCTTTGACAGTGTCTGCCGTGGCCACGATGCCGATGAGGTTGCCCGCACGAGCAACGAGAATCGCCGTCTTCCCATCGGCCTCGAGCCGCTCCATGGTGTCCGAGGCAGGGTGCGGGTTGATCCCCTCATCACGGAGGAGCTTTCGATTGCCGACGAGCACGTCGTCGCCATCGATAGCTGCGCGAACACCGTGGCCGGGGACGTTCTCGAATGTCGTGGGTTCTGGCACGTCGAGATTTCGTTCCCGGGCCCCTTCGACGATGGCGTCCGCAAGCGGGTGTTCGCTGCCGGATTCCGCTCCCGCAGCCACCCGCAGTACCTCGTCCTCGTCGATCCTCTCCCGTTCGGCAATGCGTCCACCGTCCGCTGTTGCCTCCCCTCCGTCAGCCAGTGCGCTGGTATCGAGCGGAACAACGTCCGTGAGACGCATCTCGCCGTTCGTTAGCGTGCCTGTTTTGTCGAAGACGACTGCGTCGACGTCCCGTGACCGCTCGAGGATGTCCCCGCCTTTGAACAGCACCCCGTGCCGGGCACCGATCGTCGTGCCGACCATGGTTGCCGCGGGTGTCGCCAACCCCAACGCGCAGGGGCACGCAATGAGCACGGCCGAGGCGAAGACGATGAGGGCGAATTCGCCGGTCGAGAGGACGGCCGGGCCCCCACCGACAGGTCCCCATAGGGGGAGCGATTCGACGAAGCCGGCGAGCGTCCCGGGGAAGAGGAACCAGACGCTGCCCCAGATCACGGCATTCAGGATGACTGCTGGTACGAAGTAGGCTGAGAACCGGTCAGCGACGTTCTGGATCTCCGGTTGGCGGGATTGCGCTTCCTTCACGGTCTGGACGATCTGCTGAATCACCGTGTCCGCGCCAACGTTGGTCGCTTCGACGACGAGGACGCCGTTCTCGTTGATCGTCGAGCCGACGACGTCGTCACCCTCCGCCTTCTCGATGGGGACGGACTCGCCCGTAACCATGGATTCGTCGACCGCGCTTTGTCCGTCGATGACGACTCCATCTGTCGGGATCTGCTCGCCCGGGCGCACTTTCATCCGATCTCCGACCGAGATTGCCTCGACGGGAACTTCCTGCTCCGAGCCGTCTTCGTTGACGAGCGTTGCGGTATCGGCTTCCATCTCCAACAGCTCCCGGAGCGCCTCGCCTGCCTGGCCTTTTGATCGTGCCTCGAGGTAATTCCCGAGGGTGATGAACACCAAGATGAGTGCGGCCGTATCGAAGTAGAGGCCGCCGGCAACAAGCCCGAGTAACACGGCCACACTGTAGACGTACGCCGTCGAGGAGCCCAGCGCGATCAGGACGTCCATGTTGGCAGTCCGGTTGCGGAGCACTGCAGTGTAGGAGTTCTCGTAGAACTGCTTGCCCAGTACTATCTGCACTGGCGTGGCCAGGAGGAACTCGACCCACCCGACCGTGACTCCGAAGACGGACTCGGGGAGGAGGGAACCGCCAAGCAGGTATGTCTCGAGCAAAAAGAGCAGGAGCGGCGTAGAGAGTGCGGCGCCGAACAAGGTGAGTCGGCGCTGTCTCCGGATTTCCTCGGTACGGGCTGCTTCGCGTCTCTCCTCTATGGATTCGGCCGTGTCGTCATCCTGCCGGACGGGGGTATAGCCGGCATCCTCGATCACGTCGTCCATTGTAGCGAGGGACACCTCGGCAGGATTGTACGTGACTCGTGCTTCGTCAGTTGCGGCATTGACGTCGGCGGAGAGGACGCCGGGGGTTTCGTCGAGTGCTCCCTGCACCGTCTCCGAGCAGTTCGCACAGGACATGTCCGTGATCCCGATCGTCACCGTTTCCGTTACTGGAGTGTAGCCCGCTTCGTCAATAGCTCGGTAGATATGCTCCAGCGAAATCCGGTCCGGGTCGTATTCGATAGTACCCTCGTCAGTCGCATAGTTGATGTCCGCTTCCGAGACCCCGTCGAGCGTCTCCACCGCGTCCGTGACCGTCCGGGAACAATTCGCACAACTCATTTCCCGGACCTCAACGTGGCTACGGTGCTGGCTCATTGCCACTAGGTATGGACTCCTTATTCAATCACGTTGCCCTTTCGATTCATCAGTAATCTGGCTACTGAAGTTTCGAAATCAAAGTGGACGTTTCGTAGCGTACCCGAAGGTGAAGGCCAAATCGGTTAATGGACGCCCTGAGCACCCGTATAAAATGCTGAACGCGAGCTCGATCCAGTACTTCGGGTTTTAGTTTCTGAAGGATAGCGGGGATATTGTCGAGGAAATCCAAGGGAGAATTGGCATAAACGAGGCACCCATAGTGTCGTGTACATGTCCACCACCATCACTGTCGAGGGGATGTCCTGCGAACACTGCGAGCAAACAGTTGAGGAGGCCGTCCGCGACGTCAGCGGCGTGTCCACTGTTACTGCAGATCATGAGTCGGAGCGAGCAGTCATTGAAGGCGATGTCGCTGTCTCGGAGGTTGTCAGCGCTGTGGAAGATGCTGGATACACAGCGCGGGCGTAAAACTGTCCACTCTATTCGCCGAGTGCCGTTCGTTTTCCCGGTTCACCGATGCGTGGTCAGTGGGTCTTTGGTGACGTATCGACATCCGATCGCTGCGGAGTGCGATTCTGACCCGGTGCAGCGTTTGCTGGTTGTGACCGCTCAACCGGGCGTGGGGGCGGAGGACTCGCAGTGGTCGAGACACCGGACCGGCCACCATAGATCGTATTGATCTCTGTTCGTGGATCGAAGAGACGAAAGCCTCCACGTGGAGAGATTTCATAGGCAGCCCAGTCCGGGAGGTAGCGCGTACCGTCCATCTTTCGGATGCTGAGCTCTTTGAGCCGGAGACCCGGTATCACCGCCTCCGTTCGTTGCATGTCCACGATACCATCAAACAGATACGCGTGCTCCTCCGCGAACCCCTCGTCTTCAGTAATGGTCGTGCTTGCGAAGATCGGGACGAAATTGCGAGTACAGATATCGCCCCGAATTTCCTTGAGAAATCCCTCCGCGGCGAATTCATGGCCCTGTAATTCCACTTCGTTCAGCGAGTCGAGTGTGACGAGCCCCGATCCGAGCATTTCCTTTGCCCGCAGTTGTTCGTGAAGCGTACTCTCGATCGATCTGAAGTCGGTCGTGTCCCTGACGACCGTGACCGACTCATCGAGAAATCCTTGGAGGTACTCGTTCCAGGCCACCTGGTGATCCGGGGACCGGTGCTCCTCTCGCAGGCGATTCGTGAAGCAGTCGATGATGTGGAGATCGTCGGATTCGAGATGCGGTAGGACGTTCCAGCCGAAGGAGAGGAAGTGCTCGATCACCGCGAGAGGCGGATCGACGAACGAGATCATGACGCCTGGCTCGCCACGCTCGAGTGCCCGCCAGACTAATTCAGTTTGAAGGCCTCTGTGACGGATCCCTCCCCTGCCCGCGAGGAGGACAAACGAATTCGCCGGCATCCCCCACGGGAGGAGGGTATCGAGCGCGGAAACCCCTGTGAAGAACTGTCTGAACTCGAACCGGTTCGCAAACGGCTCGTCACCATTCTCGTAAGCACGCCGGCATCGCTCCGAGCAAAAGCACAGTCCGGACGTCCCGTCCACTGGATGCTCCGGGAGACCATAGCCACAGAAGGCACAGCGGTGGGGTTCGGATAGCTGCGGGGTGGAGGAGCGTGAGTGGTGCACACCGGGAAGTACGGCTCTCACACACGAAAAGGTGAGGGCCCACTGACGTGAGACTGGGGAGTGCGGAATTCAGTCGACCGGACTGGTCCTCTCGCGGGGGCGCTGATCGGCGTGTCCGAAACTGTGTGCAGGTGAACGGAATAGCAGGTATTCGCTCGCAAGCGAGACTCTCACGGGGCTGCGGGTTCCTGACCCGAGACAACAGCTACCTATAGGGAACGTATAGCTAGGCTATGGATGGCGCTGACCCGATCGACGGGCTATCCGACGCAGAGCGCGCAACACTCGAGGAGATCGAACGAGGACTCGAGCACATCCACCGTGCCCACGGGTCCCTCGTGGCGTTCCATCACGCGGTTGGCCATGCGATGGATCACTTCCAGGCTGCGGAACAGCAACTGGATGGGGAGCCCCAGCACCTCGCTCGCCGGCTCGACGAGGAAATTCTCCCTGCGGGGGTCACGGCCGACGGGAAGTTGTCGTACCAGGTCGTGGCGGAGTTCGAAACCGGCCTCCTGCAGACGGTGGAGGAGACGGCAGACGATACGTTCGAGCAATTCGCGGATGGCAGACGCTATCCGCTCGAACGACGGGATGCATCGGATCTATCGTGAGACACCGAACGAAATCCATACACGAACAGAGGGTCATGCGCTCGCTTAATCGAGGACGCGGCCGTGGACGTCGATTTCGCCATTCCGGATGCGCGTACTACTGATTCGGGTGCCGTCCTCCGCGACGACAAAGGGAGGTGTGTGAATCTCTAGGGGCCTGAGGTCGTCTTCGACCCGCTGTTGATTGAGGTGGTATGCCCGCCGTTGTGCCTTGGCTTCCGGCGAGACGATGAGCGCATCCAGGTCTGCTCGCGTCGCGGCGGGACCGCGAGGATCTTCGAGACGGATGATCTCGTACGTTGCCGTGTACGCATCGTGAATGTGATCGAGCTCCGTATCGAGGGCCTCCCGTCGATCCTGGAATTCGCCGAGTCGATCGGCATGTGACGGATCGCTCCGAGTCTCTCTCGCGAGTTCGGTTGACGTCAACCCCACGACGACATGACCGTCACCGTCACCGTCGTGGCTCGCTGTCTGGAATGCGCTGTGGAGGAGTGCCCGATGTCCGTTGTGGACTGGTGTGAATGTGCCGCCGAGTATCGCGATACGTTCGGTGTCCACCATGGGGTTGCATGGGCTCCCAATGCCGTATATGTCCCGGGTTTCTGGTCCCGATCGACGCAAGCGGAAGACGGGAAGTGGCCCCCACCGGCGAAACGCTGTGTGGTATGCCTCTCTCCGGCAAATCGGTCGCAGTTGACAAGGCTTTAGCCACGCGGGAGTTCACGGCTGCACATGGGAGTTCAGATGACGTCCATCGAGGAGAGCGAGAAGACAGAAGTCGCAGATGGCCTGTTTGCCTCACAGGTTGCAGCCGGCGAGGACATGAATATCCAGCACGCAGACTTCGAACCAGGATCGGTGCTGGAGGAGCACAGCCATCACCACGAGCAGATAACGTTCGTCTATGAGGGTGAGTTCGACATTATCATCGACGGCGAGCGGTACACTATGGAGGCGGGTGACGTCTGCATCATCGACGGTCACACGCCACACAAGGTCGTCAACGAAACCGATGAGGTCGCCCGGGCGGTCGACATCTTCCATCCGGCTCGTCAGACGCCACCGTGGGAGCAGGACGACTAGCGTCTCCTCCGTTTCATCGGTTGTAGTCCCCCGTGTTACGGACAGGTACCGGTAGGAATCACCGGAAAAATTTTGTAGAATGAACGCGGAGTATAGACCGATACGGCTTAGACAACACCTACCTCACCACGTCCAGGAGGAGTACGATGCGTGTCGGTTTGGAACTCGAACTATGGTCCATCGACGACAACGGCGAGCTCGCCGGAGCATGCGATCTCGTCGAGGATTCGCCCCATCTCGACGCGGAGTTCGTCACCCCGCTTATCGAGGTGCAGACGGCACCGTGTGATTCCGGGGACGAGCTCATCACCGAACTCGTGAGCTGTTTGGCCGAAGCGATCGACGTCGCGGAGGCCCACGGGAGACGACTCGTTCCACTCGGAACACCGCTCGTCGATGAACAGATACCATACCGATCGAACATGCGAACGCAGGTCCAGCGCGGGGTTCTCGGTGACGAGTTTACACATGCTGCTCACTGCGCTGGGACGCATCTCCATGTCGAGCAAGTCGACCCCGTTTCCCAACTCCGCATTCTGACCGCGCTCGACCCGGCAATCGCCCTCGTGACGACCAGCCCGTACTATCGGTCAGAACAGATCGCGGCATGCGCACGACCCCTTGTCTACCGGCGACGATGTTACCGGTCGTTGCCGACCCATGGTCGTCTCTGGGCCTATCCAGACACGCTCGAGGAGTGGCGTACCCGACGTGATCGACGTTTCGAGGTATTCGTCCAAACGGCCCGTGACGCTGGCTTCCCCCGAGAGACGGTCGAATCCACGTTCTCGCCAGAGGATGCCCTGTGGTCACCCGTCCGACTACGTGACGATCTCGGAACTGTCGAGTGGCGCGCACCTGATGCGTGTCCACCGTCACAGCTCATTCGCCTCGTGCCCGATGTCATTCAGCTCGTGGAACGAGCTGTTGAGCATGGCACACGGGTCGACGAGAGAGGGGCAGCTGTCGACGATTCTCCGATCACCGTTCCACCCTTCGAGCAGTTGCTGACGCTCGTCGACTCGGCGATCGACGAGGGGCTTTCGTCCTCGGCTGTCGTGGATCACGTCTCCGGTCTCGGTCTCTCACCGGAAGCGTATCGTCCGATCGGGAATCGCATAGCCGGCTCCGAGCAGATCACGCAGGATCGGGCACGTCGCATCCGGTGTCGATTGGCGGACCGGCTCGAGCGCGAGGTACAGGCGCTCACGCAACGGGTGGAATCACACCAGGTCTCCGGGATCAAGGTCGGTCCCGCGGGGTAGGTGTCGTGGGTTCGTCAGGGGCGTTCGGATAGATTCAAGGGAGAGACCAGTGCACTCTCAGCTGTGCGAGCAGAGAACAGCTTCATCCCGGTCGAGGGGGTTGGCGAAAAAACGGAGCGGGGGCTCTGGGAGCAAGGCATCACCCACTGGGACGCCTTCGATCCTGCGGCCGTCGGTCCGACGCGCGCCGAGCGGATCGAGACTTTCATCGACACTGCTCGCGATCGGCTCGATCGTGGCGATGCACAGTTCTTCCGCGAGGTCTTCCCCGACCCGGAGCACTGGCGCCTGTACGAGACGTTTCGCGCCGATGCCTGTTTCCTCGATATCGAAACGACCGGATTGAGCCCACACCGTGACGAGGTCACCGTCGTCGGGTTCCACCGATCAGGTACCACCGATACCCTCGTTCGCGGCCGCGACCTCACCGACGACACCCTCGAACGGTCACTCGGCGATGCGAAGCTCCTTGTCACCTTCAACGGCAAACGATTCGACGTTCCGTTTCTCGAAGCACGTTTCGACATCTCCCTCGATGTCCCCCACGTCGACCTGCTCTACCCGTGTCGCCGACTCGATCTCGCTGGTGGTCTCAAAGCTATCGAGCGTGCCATGGATATCTCTCGGGACCGCCCAGATCTCTCCGGACGGGACGCCGTTCGGCTCTGGCACGAGTACCGGCGTGGCGACGAGGGTGCGCTTGAGACACTCGTCTCGTACAATCGGGACGATGTCGAAAATCTGGAGACACTGATGGAATTCGTTGCTGCGCGCCTCCACGAATCGGTTTTCCCTCGCTGACGTCGCCCGTATGCTCGAATGGCGTCAGCGGGTGGATTCTGTGTTGTCAACATTTGAAACAGCTCGGTGCTGGGACAGGACACAAGCAGCCAACACAAGCCACATTCCGACGGTCGGTGGAAGGACAACCGAGAAGATGACATCGGCGACTTCCCTGAGTAGATTGCTCACCAGTGTGGGGAGGAGGGATGCCCACTGCTCGACGCTCGTCATCGTGACCGGGAGCGACAGTAGGAGGAAGCCAGCGAGATAGAGCCGCCGAACAGTGCCCCGCTCGAGCAAGTACGCAAGTGGGACAAGCGGATAGATCGCCAGGGAGAGGTAAAAGGGCTCGAGCGGGATGAGTAGGAGGACCGCAAGCAGTGTCGCGGCGAGGGCGATGAGTCTGTCACGATAACGTTTCACTGTCCGGTACGACGCGAGTACGACCGGCGTGAGGATGAGTGCCCCCACACCCATCCGGTACATAGGAGGAAGTGATGGGGTCACTACGGCGAGTTGGCGGCGAATCGTGAGGTACGGGGAGTGCGGATCAGGCCCGTCGGTGAAGGCCCCTGAGGCCGCTTCCTGTGGGAGCACGTCCATGACGTACGTAACTGTGAGCGCAGGATCAAAGAGCAGGAAACCAGCGGCGAGGAGGCCGAGACCGGTTCCTGTCGCGGCCCCGATCGCCCGCCAGGCTCCCTGACGGAGCAACCACGTGCCGACAATCGCTGGGAATAGTTTGACGACCGCGGCGAGGGTATACGCGATGCCAGCAAGGCCGTCTCGATGTCGTTCGAACAAGACCGTTCCCGCGGCGATAGCGAAGGCGAGCTGGAGGTTGACCTGTCCATTGATGAACGCGGTTGTGACTCCCGCTGAGACGAATGCATATCCGGCGATCACTATCTTGTCCGGTCGTTCGAGCGTGACACCCCCGTGTTCAATTGCCCTGACGAGCAAGACGGCGAGCCCAGCTGCGGTCACGAGGTTGAGTATCGTTTGAAGGACGAACGCACCCAACGGACTCCCGGTCAGGACATGTGGAGTGAACGCGAGCAGGACAATCGGGGGGTAGAGGAAGCCGAACGCCGGATGATCCGGGGGTCTGAATTGGTAGGGATCGCCCCCCTCGAGCGCTGTTCTCGTGGCTCCGTAGTAGACGTCGGTCGCGATCCCCACCTGTTCCGGATGGAATCGGACGAGTGCCACGGCTGTGGAGAGACCGGCAACGATCCCGAGCGCGAGGACGAGGCGGGGAGCACGATTGGCGGAAGCCACTGGCGATCGGATACGTCATCGGGACACCCTGACTTGGGAGTTACCAATCGCGAGCGGTTCGGGACCGAGGATGAAGCCATGGGCTGCCGGGCGAGGTTGTACGAGTGTCGGCGACTGCGTACGTGTAAAGCTCCTGTGTACTCCTGCAACGAATGCGCGATCGAGTACGTACTCCATCGTGTGTGCTCTCTCGTATCTCGTACCGGATGAGGAGTACGTCCTGACACTCTACCGCAGTTTCGAACCGATCGGGAGAACACTGATCGCCACAGAATTACCGCATTTGATATTCGGGGGGACAAGTTAAAAACGGTCCTTGTCGCGATGTGTATACGAATGGAGCGATCTGCCAACGCGCGTGTGCTCGTGGTGGACGACGAGCAGGAGCTCGCGTCGCTCTACGCCGACCAGCTCGCTGACGACTACCACGTCGATACGGTGTATGGTGCATGGAGCGCACTGGAGACCGTGGACGAAACGGTTGACGTCATTCTGCTCGATCGGCGGATGCCCGAGGCATCCGGCGAAGATCTCTTGGATGAGTTTCGAGAGCGCGCACCCGACGCGCGGATCGTGATGGTTACTGCCGTCGTGCCTGACTTCGATATCATCGACATGGACGTCGACGATTACCTCCTGAAGCCAGTCACCCGGGAAGAGTTACGAACAACGGTGGAGGGGATGTTGATCCGCTCGACCTACCAGGAGCTCGTCCAGGAATACTTCACACTCACCTCGAAGTACGCGGCTCTCCGGACATACAAGTCAGACGCAGCGCTGGCCGAAAGTGACGCATTCGCGGAACTCGAAGCGTCTCTCGAGCAGGTACGTTCCGAACTCGATTCGATCGTCGGGCAGTTTAGTTCGGAGGACTTCCAGGCGATGTACCGGGATCTTTCATAGACGGGTCGGAGATTCTCGGTGCTGTGACCTGACACTCAGTGAGGGCTGTCACGGGCTTCGATGGCATCACGCCATTCCTGCGGGAGTGGGACTGACTCACCTGCGTCACGATCCCAGGCGACTTGGACGGTCTCCCCCGTCGCAACCACAGATCCGCCCGCAAGTACCTCGTACGTCATTGGGAGGCTCGTCTCGCCGAGTTCGGGAACGTCCACGGTCACGGACACCTCGTCGTCGATGCCGATCGGTGTGCGATAGTCGATCTCGAGATGGGCAATCACCGTCCCCACGTCAGAGAGATCCGTGCCGAGGACTTCGCGATAAAAGGCTACCCGTGCGTGTTCGAGGTACGTTGCAATCACCGCGTTATTGACGTGACCCATTGTGTCGAGGTCGCGGAACCGGACGTCGATCGGGACGGTGAATGGCTCAGCCATAGCTGGCCGATTCTCCTGGACACGGGAAAACCGCTCCGACACAGGTTGTTTGGCTAGCTGTGCTTCGCGATCAATGCATTCTGTGACGGGATGCCGTCAGAGGGGGCATGTCCCGATATCTACATACTCCAACTGTTGCGTCTACTAAACCGAACCCGAGAGCGATGCAACGTCGTCTGTCGGTGGTGGATCGAACCGGCTCGGAGCGAGAAGCCCGGCGAGGTACTCTATCCCGTCGACGAGTCGCGGACCAGGTCTGTTGAAGTGGTGGTTGCCGTCCATCACATACACGTTTCCGTCTTGGACAGCACGTAGGTTCTCCCAGCCGATGCGGGTGGTCACCTCTTCGATGTTGTCGGTAGTTTGTTCGATAGAAAACCCACAGGGGGCGACGATCACAACGTCCGGATCATAGTCGAGTAGCTCCTCGAACTCACGGGGTCTCGAACGCTCTCCTGGGTCCGCCATCCCGTATGACCCTCCGCCAAGCGTCACCATCTCCGGTACCCAGTGTCCGGCCACCATGATCGGATCCATCCAGTCGAGGACGACAACGCGAGGTCGATCCACGATATCACGAGTACGTTCCTCGACAGTATCGATCCGGCGCTCGAGGTGCCGAACGACTCCCTCTGCCCGCGATGGTCGTTCCGTCACCGCTCCGAGTGTCTGGATATCGTCGAGAACATCGGCGAGGGTGTGTGGGTGGGTTGTCACCACGTCGGCGTCGAGGTCGAGGTCGTCTACCGTCCGTTCGACGAGTTCGTTGTCGACAGCACAGACGTCACAGACGCCTTGCGTGACCAGCACGTCCGGGTTCGCCTCCATGAGCACGTCGTCCCGAAGCTCGTAGACGCCTTCCCCGGTGTCCGCTGTAGCTACCTGTTCATTGATCGAGGCACTCGACGTCTCGGAGTCGATCGGACTCGAGTCGGCTGCTGGCTTCTTCTGCGCCTCCTGTGGGTAGTCGCATTCACACGAGACGGCGACAGGCTCGACGTCAAGTTCATAGAGCATCTCCGTCGCCGAGGGGAGAAGTGAGACGACGCGCACACGATTTATTGGGTTCGCCCCGTTCAAAGAGTTGCCGGCGAGGACCGATCTCTCTCGACGGAGTACTTACTGACGTTCGCCCCGAAGTTCGTCCATGGTACACAGCGACCGATCCAACGAACTGCGAGAGACGGTCGAATCGGGAGATGTCGCGGTAGGCCTCCTCGACAATACATACAGTCCGAGTGTGGTCGAGTTGTGTGGCGAACTCGGGCTGGATTTCGTGTGGATCGATCTGGAACACGGTGGGCCAAGTCCCTTTGATGCACCGACGCTCGAGAACCTCCTCCGTGCTGCCGAGCGGGCAGAAACGGAAGTACTCCTTCGGCTTCCAGCAACCGATCCGGGCGTGGTTCGAAAGTCGCTGGACGCTGGGGTCAGGAGCCTCTTCCTCCCTCGCGTCGAGGGGGCGGACGAGGTCCGCCGTGAGGTCAAGGCTAGCCGGTTTTCCTACGACACCGATGTGGGTGATCGAGGGTTGGCAAATCCCCGTGCCCGACGGTGGGGGCTTGTCGAGGATTACGTCACGTCTGAGGACGAGGAGGTTCTCATCGGTGTCACGATCGAAACGCGGGCGGCGGTCAGTTCGATCGACGACATCCTCGACGTTCCCGAACTTGGCTTCGTATTCGTCGGACCGCTCGATCTCTCGGTCTCGTATGGGCATCCCGGGGATCTCGATCACCCGGACGTCACCGAGGCGGTCGAGACTGTCCGCGAGGCCGCACTCGATGTTGACGTTCCGGTCGGTGGCCTCGGATTCGATATGGACGACGTCAACGACAAGGTGGAGGATGGTTATCAGCTCCTGAACCTGGGCAGTACCACCGGTACATTGCGATCGGCTGTCACTGGCTGGCTCGAGGACTACGACGGACAGCGGGACGATCCGTGACTTACATCTCCACTGAGAGGTGAATCTCGATCCCGTCGGGATCGCACACTACCACTCCATTGCTATCTTCCTCGAGGTCTCCTATGTCGACGCCTTTGTCCTGCAATCGTTCGCGTGTTGCGGCTAGGGCGTCCTGGTTAGGGAGGGCGAACTCGAACCATACGAGCCCTCTCCCCGAGGTAGCTGTCGTTCGGCTATTCCATATATTCGCGCCGACGTGGTGGTGGTAGTCCCCCGCAGCGAGGAAGAGCGCGGAATCGCCGAACGACTGGCGGACGTTCAGCCCGAGGCACTCGGTGTAGAACTCGTGGGCGGTGGCAATACTGGTGACTTCGAGGTGGACATGACCGATCGATGTCCCGCTCGGACACCTGGATGCATCGTCGCTCGTCGCAGCAAGATCGTCGAGGTCCAGCGGCTCCGTGACCATTTCGACGGATCCATCAGCCGCTATTGGCCAGTCCGACTGCGGTCTATCGTGATACACTTCCACGCCATTTCCCTCGGGATCTGTCAGGTAGAGCGCCTCACTCACCGCGTGGTCCGAGGCCCCGTCGAGGGTCCACGTCGACTGAATTCGTGCGAGCGCGCTGCCGAGTGCAGCCCGAGACGGGACGCGAATTGCGAGGTGATACAACCCAGCACTCGATCGGGGGCGCTCCGGTGCAGACTCGTCCTCCAGGAGGACGAGGAGAACGGTTTCATCGATCCCCAGGTATGTTTCCGCCCCCGATGTAGAAAGAACTGAGAGCCCGATCACGTCCCGGTAGAAGGAGGCAACGTGCGAACGGTCGTTCGTGGTAAGCGCAACGCGACCGATATGTGATGTGCCGGGCAGACCATCATTGGTGGGTGGCATGGTGGGTATGAGCTTCGAACAGAGATACCGTCCAGAGTGGGTTATAGCTCATGGTGACCGTATAGTTGCCACAGCGCCTCGAGCGAGTCGAATAAGTTTTACCGTGTCCTGAGCCACCAACGGGTGATGGTGCGGGATCCGTTCGCGGATGACGCCCCGCCAGACCTGCAGGACGTGCTCGACGCGCTCGACGACCCAGACTGCAGGACCATCGTCCGCGAACTGGCACAGCCGATGACCGCGAGTGAGATTTCAGATGTCACGGATGTCCCCCTTTCCACCACGTACCGGAAACTGGAATTACTCCAACGCGCATCGCTCCTCGAGGAGGGGACCGAGATTCGAGAAGGTGGTCATCACACGTCACGATACGTGCTCGATTTCGACGCCGTCCGTATCGCCCTCGACGATCGACGGGAATTCGAGGTGTCGATCACTCGCCCGGCGCGCACGCCGGATGAGCGGCTGAGCCAGCTCTGGTCGGAGGTACGAAAGGAAACCTAACCATGCCACACGTCACGCTCGTCGTTGTGCTCAAGACAGTCACCCTCGTCCTTGGAGGGCTGATCACGTTCTTCGCGTTCCGCGCCTATCGGCGGACACGTGCTCGTCCGCTCGGTGCGCTAGCCCTTGGTTTCGGGATTATCACCCTCGGAGCCTTTCTCGCTGGTGTCGTCGACCAGCTACTCCAACTGGGGCCTTCCGGGGCCCACACCTGGGCACTCGTCGTCGAGAGCACGCTGACGGCAATCGGCTTCGGTATCATCCTCTATTCGCTCTACGCCGAGTAACGTCACCACTGCCGATAGATGAGGTTGCGCTGGATCTCGTTAGCCCCCTCGTAGATGACGGGAATGCGTGCGTCGCGGTAAACACGCGCGATACGCCGATCGGAGAGGATCGAACGACCGCCGTGGAACTGCATTCCTTGCTCGGCATTTCTCGTCGCGACTTCGGTAGCCTTGGTCTTGGCCATTGCAGCCCAGAGTCCCGGGTCGTCGTTCGCCGCGACGTTTTCCGCTGCTCGGTACGCGAGCCCCCTGGCGGCTTCGAACTCGAGCCGCATGTCCGCGAGGCCGTGCTGGACCGCTTGGAATTCGTTTATCGTGCGCCCGAATCCCTCCCGCTCGTGGACGAAGTCCCAGGTCTCCTCGATGGCAGCGGCTGCAAGCCCGAGACCGTGGCCCGCAACGACGACGCGACCATAGTTGAAAAATTCGGCGAGTGCAGGGAACCCGGCGTTTTCGTAGCCGATGAGATTTTCCCGGGGGACACGGACGCGATCGAACGTGACGTGTGCTTGCTTCGAGGCACGCATCCCGATCTTCTCGGGGACGTGTTCCGCGTGGTATCCCTCCGCGTCCGTCGGAACGATCAGGAGTGAGTAGTTCGCGTAGCGATCGTCGGAGTCGTCGGTTTTTGCGTAGACGGTGAGCCAGTCCGCCTCGACGCCGTTTCCGATCCAGTACTTCTCGCCGTCGATCACGAAGTCGTCTCCATCCGCCTCGGCCCGTGTTTGCATTCCAGCGAGATCGCTCCCCGTCTCGGGTTCGGAGACCGCGAGCCCTGTTAGCGCCTCGCCCGCAGCCACCGGGCGGAGGTATGTCTCTTTTTGCTCCTCGGTTCCGTACTCCCCCACCAGTTCGGCACCGAAACTCGCCAATTGCAGCGTCAGTGCGATGCCGGCGTCCGCACGGAAGAACTCCTCGGCAATGGCGAGTATCTCTTCCACTCCAAATCCCCGCCCGCCATACGCCTCGTCGATATCCTGGGCGACGAGTCCCGCTTCGCGACCTGCCTCCAGCACGTCCCAGGGGTACTCGCCGCTACGAAAGTACGACTCGGCGTTCGGAGCGATATGGTCGTCGGCGAAGGCGCGTGCTTCTTGTTTGACCTGTCGGGCCCCTTCGGGGACGACGTCCCCAGACAGCAGCTCCATGGGACGCGTTCGGAGGAGGCAGTAATAAGACGACCGGGACCGGCGATCTGGTGGGTGATCAGGCGGCCGTCGATGCGCGCTCGCCGACCCGATCGACGATCTCGGTTTCGTCGTAGCCCTCGTCGTCAGAGTCGTAGAGCAACTCTCCGTCAGCTCTGACCTCGAAGATTCCCCCGTCACCAGTCACGAGTGACACCGCATCCACCTGCTGGCCATACTCGGTCAAGATCGCGCGTTGGAGTTCCTGTGCTTGGTCGAGGTGTCCACACGGAACACAGTATTCGATTTCGATAGATGTCATACCACTGGGACGTTTTGCCTGAATACACTTAACGGGTGGTGATCTCGGATTCGAAGCGGTTAGTTCCCGTGCGGTGACTGAGTCGCGGGTGCCTCCGCTCCCTGTGCATCAACCGCAAGTTCATAGAGGCTCTGGCGAGCGTCCGGGATGTAGACCTCTTCAGTCACGACGTCGAGTGCGAGAAGCCGATCGAGCGCGTCCCGCACGGTTCGCTGGGAAAGCATGGAACGCTCGACGATCTCTTTCTGGGTGAGGGCGCCATTGTATTCGAGGACCTTGTAGACCAGCTTTGCGCTCGGCGGGGCATCTTCGATCGTGTTCTCGCTCATCGGTTGGGTCCTATGAAGGGGAGACCCATAATAACACCCGTTACACCGACGTAACCGAGTGGAATTCCCTCGGATCGTGCGACCAGCAGGAATTTAATACTCCCCATTGGTTGTGGCGGACATGCAACGGGTGGACGTCGCCATCGTCGGGGGTGGGCCAGCTGGTTCGGCTGCGGCGCACGCAGCTGCCGCAGGGGGTGCCGACGCGCTTGTCCTCGAAAAAGGTGTGCCGCGTGCGGACCGGGCCGATCTCGGTCCGGACTCCACCGATGCCGCAGGCATTCTGGATTATTGGGTGGATATCATGGGGATTTCGCCGGAGGATATCCCCGACGACTTGATCTACCGCGAACTCGAGGCTGCGGAGTTCATCGGGCCGACAGAGCGAGTCGTGATCGACGAAACGGGGATCGATGCCACGTATCCCCACTTCGGATATACGTACAACCGCGCAGGGTTCGACGACTGGCTCCGCGAGCGGGCGGAAGGTAAGGGGGCAACCTACCGGGTTGGTGCGTCCGTCACCGGTGTCTCGACCGATCTGACTGGGACTCCAACGCACACGATCGAGACAAGCAAGGGAGACACTGTCGAAGCGGACCACCTTGTTCTCGCCGTCGGCCCGCTACGGGCAGTCACTCTTGGCGTCCTCGATCAGTTCCTTCCGGATGGACATGCAGCACGCGTCCTCGACGCCAAACGATCGAATCATATCGCGTATCAAGAGTACCGCCGGTTCCCCGAGGAACTCTTCGAACCGGAGATCATCAAGTTCTGGTGGGGATATATCCCGGGACACACGGCGTACCCATGGGTGTTTCCAAATGATGGGACCGTTGCACGTGTTGGCCTAACGATGCCGATCGGGATCGATCTTGACGACGTTGAAGATCGTGACGCATATGGGCTCCTCCGGTCGGAGGATGAAGATATCCCCACTGGAACGGAATACATCGAACGCTTGCTCGAATTCGCCTATCCTGAGTACGATCTCGACGATTTCCCACGGGTCACCGATCGGGGAAAGCGCGACGGTACCGAAACGTATCCGATTTCGTCCACACGTCCTATCGACTCGCCCACCTCAGCGAACGTCGCTGTCGTGGGCGGTGCGATGGGTGCGACTTCCGCGTTCCACGAAGGAGGTGGCCACGTCGCGATTAGAACTGGGACCATCGCGGGTCGACTCGCCGCCCAGGATGCACTTCATCGGTATAACGATGAGTGGAAACGGTCTATCGGGGAAGAAGTTCGACGGAATGTTGCCATGGCTGATCTTGTTCATGATTTCACACCCGCTGACTGGGATCGGTCCTTCCGTGTCGCGAATCGGCTCCTCGAACGGGGGGCCAATGGTGGAGTTACGCTGCTCCGGGGGTCCCGTGCCGCGGGGATGACAGGGCTGAAACTTGCCGCCGGCTACCGCTGGCAAAAGTTTCAGTGTCGAAACGGTGGATACGTCCAACTCCGCGAGGATGAATACGAGGTCACATAGTTTCCCTCTCCGTCTCATTCAGGTGAATTGTGTGCAGATTGTCGTGCTCACAGTCCCGTACCGTCGCGCCGATCATCCGTAATGCGAACGTGCTCCGAGGTGATCGTGATCTCATATCCGTGATAGTAGAACGTCGTTTCACCGGGGGTTTTGTCCGAGTACAAGGCATCCAGGATATCGGGATCGATGATGTCAGTCAGCGGTTCCAGTTCTAATTCGGGGGTATTTGAGACGGTCGCGACGGCTCTGATCACGGCCATACTTGGAGATTCAGTGGGTTCGATTCGGTGTGTGTACGCTGTGTTTTCAGTCATGGGTGTCGGAAAAGGCCCCGTCGGGAGTGAGTAGTCTGTTGATCACGTTGGAAGATGGCGCATAGTCGGGGTGGGACCGTTTGCTCGGGGACTGCCTGACGTGTACTTGAGCGTGACGGTAGGTGTGACTCCGCATATCCTTGTTCACAGGAACCGATGTCGGGAGTGATCTCTCGTCTGTCTATTCGCGCAGAACTCATTGTAAGATAGGCACGGGGACAGCTACTGTCGGCATCCGATACTCCAGCCATAGATCTGCTGGTGGGTGGTTTGCCGAGGAGAGGAAGAGGCGGTCCTCGGGAGTCTCGGTTTGACTGTACCTCGACCGGTTGAATACGACCGGGCCACGTGCACTTTGCTGGGAAACCCTGGTAATCCGCCTGTGGAGGTGGTGATGCCAGTGACGGTTCCAACCCGGTGCGGAATAGGCAGGTGCCAGCCGAGTGCCCCGGGGTTCTCGGACCTGGTGTGCCACCCTCGAACCCATATGTTTCGCTCGTGAGATTCTACTGGGCGCTCCTTAACAGTTCCCCAGTAGTCAATCATCCGATAAGACATGTACATATTGCCCATAATGTTCAAAAATCTGTAAATAAACATCACCCAGAGTCCTGGGACATGGCGAAGAAGACGGTGAAGGCGAGAGGTCGAGATGGGACTGCAACGATGGATTTATCAATTCCCGCTAACGTTTCTCGGAGTCACGACGTCGAGCCCGGGGATGTGTTTACGATCGAAGCGGAATCTAACGAGGAGGGCCAACTCGTGCTCACATATACGAGAGTGTACGAAGGATAACCCACACAGAGAATCCGGCAGTTCTCCCGATGCATAAATTGGCGGATTGGGGGTCCTACCGGAATTCCTGTAGAATCCGGTCACCGAAGATCTCCATACCGCGAGTGTCGGGAAAATCGAGGAAGAGGAGTTGGAGTTTTTCGAACCCGAGACCACGGATCGACTCGATCTCGTCGAGTATCTCCTCGGGCGTTCCGATGAGAAACTGTCCCTTTTCGCGGGCATCCGCCCGGTTCGAGAGATGTTCGTCGATATCGTCCTCTTCTCCCCACGGAAGTGGGAAGATCTCGTCACAGAGTTCGTCGAGCTCACGTTGGTTCTCGCGAACTAGGACATGGGCCAGCCACGATTTCTCGATTTCGTCCGGATCTCGACCTGCCTCCCTGGCGTATCTCTCGAAGGCTTCGACCTTGAATTCGATCGGCGGCCCTCGGTTACGTGCGCTGATCTCCACGTTCCACTCGTCGGCGTGTCGCGCGATCACTCGGAGCATCTGCGGGCCTCCACCACCGACGACGATCGGAGGCCGTGGATCCTGGATAGGCTTCGGTTCGTTATACGCATTCTCAATGGAGAAGTGACGCCCCTCATACCGCGGCGAATCCTGGCTGAACATGGCTTTCGCGATTTCGATCCCTTCCTCGAGCATCTCGATTCGCGTCCCGATATCGGGGAATTCGAAGTCATAGGCGGCGTGTTCCTCCGCGTGCCAGCCGGCTCCCAGGCCCAGCCGTACTCGACCATCTGAGAGGTGATCGACGGTCGTTGCCATTTTCGCGAGTAATGCAGGGTTGCGATACGTTATCGATCCAACGAGCGGACCGAGATCGACAGCATCTGTTCGCTCGGCCAGCGCAGAGAGAAGTGTCCACACTTCATACTCTTGGTGTTTTGGACCGAGCATAAAGTGGTCTGGCGCCCAGAGGCCCTCGACTCCGGCTTCGATGGCGGCGTCTACTCCCCGCATCACCGTTTCCCGGTCGAGTTCCTCGAGGAGGGGTGTATCGCGGAACTCCCCTGCCCCAGCATAACACTGGATCATCCAGTCGAACTGCATATCGTGGGATGTTCTGGTGCGTCGTGATAACGGTTCGTACCGCGGCGTACCTGGTAATACATGGGGGAGTGCACAATGCTCTCTCCCCATCTCTTACCCCAAGCCTGTTCCGACCACCTCCCACGAACAGAGGGGTGTGCATGAATCCTGTGTGGTCAACGGAGGTCCTCCGAAACCTCCGTGGATCCCGTGGCGAAGTGACCTCTAGGCGTCGACCGCCTCGCTGAATGCGCTCTCGAGTACTCGGTCACGACACGGATCGGCCTGCCGTCCCCGATACTCGACTCGGATCGGAACACGAGGTTTTATATAGAAGTACATTCAATTTTCTGCCGATTATGAGCCAGCGCCAGATGCAAGGCAGGCCGATGCTCGTATTGAACGAGGACGCCCAACGGGTGAAAGATAGCGACGCACAGGCACATAACATTCGTGCCGCGCGCGCAGTGGCGGACGCGGTCCGCTCGACGCTGGGGCCAAAGGGAATGGACAAGATGCTCGTCGACTCCCTCGGATCGGTCACGATCACGAACGACGGTGTGACCATCCTGGATGAGATGGAAATCGAAGATCCGACGGCGGAGATGATCGTGGAAGTTGCGGATACGCAGGAAGACGAAGCAGGCGACGGAACGACGACCGCCGTCGCCATTGCCGGCGAGCTTCTCAAGAACGCAGAGGAACTCCTCGATCAGGATATCCACCCGACGGCAATCATCCGAGGATTCACTCTTGCGGCTGACCGAGCCCGCGAGGAGACGGATGAGGTCGCAGAACGGGTTGAGCCAGATGACGAAGAGACGCTCCGCCGCGTCGCCGAGACGAGCATGACCGGCAAGGGCACGGAAGTCAACAAGGAGCTCATTGCTGATCTCGTCGTCGACGGAATCCGGGCCGTCACCGTCGAACGAGACGATGGCGCGTACACCGTCGATCTGGAGTACGTCAACGTCGAGACACAGACGGGTCGGGCGACAGACGAATCCGAGCTTCTCGTGGGCGGCACGATCGACAAGGATCCCGTTCACGACGAGATGCCGAAGAGTGTCGAAGACGCCCGGATCCTCCTAATCGACGAGCCGATCGAGGTTGAAGAGACAGAGGTCGATGCCCAGATTAACGTCGACGACCCGAGCCAGCTCCAGCAGTTCCTCGACAAGGAGGAGGAGCAGCTCAAGCAGAAGGTCCAGCAGATCGCCGATTCCGGCGCGAACGTCGTGTTCTGCCAGAAGGGCATCGACGACCTCGCCCAGCACTACCTCGCCAAGGAGGGCATCCTCGCCGTCCGCCGCGTGAAGAAGT
>CAZEDI010000024.1:0-28628 GCA_964510865.1 uncultured Halobacteriales archaeon | reverse complement strand
TGGGCGAAGGTGTAACGATGCAGGACATCGTCCAAGAAGCGCTCGAAAACGAAGAGCAGGAGCAGACCCGTCAGTCAGCGGATGGCGACGGGTTCGGCGATCCACGGATCGTGATCGTCGGCTGTGGTGGTGCAGGGAATAACACCATCAACCGACTGTACAACATCGGCGTCTCCGGTGCAGACACGGTCGCGCTTAACACCGACAAGCAGCACCTTGAGATGATCGACGCGGATACGAAGATCCTCGTCGGAAAGTCGCTCACCAACGGGCTTGGAGCCGGGGGAGACCCCAGTATGGGTGAGCGTGCGACGGAGATGGCCCAGGGCACGGTCAAGGAAGTCCTGGGAGACGCAGACCTCGTCTTTGTCACCGCCGGTATGGGGGGCGGGACGGGGACTGGCGCCGCACCCGTCGTCTCGAAGATCGCGAAGGAACAAGGAGCGATCGTGGTCGGGATGGTCTCCACACCGTTCAATGTCGAGCGCGCCCGCACGGTCAAGGCCGAGGAAGGTCTCGAAAAGCTCAGAAACGAGGCCGATTCCATCATCGTGCTGGACAACAACCGGCTGCTGGACTACGTGCCCAACCTTCCGATCGGGAAGGCGTTCTCGGTGATGGACCAGATCATCGCCGAGACTGTCAAGGGTATTTCCGAGACGATCACCCAGCCCAGCCTCATCAACCTGGACTACGCAGACATGACCGCTATCATGGATTCCGGCGGCGTTGCAGTCATGCTAGTCGGTGAAACCCAGGACAAGAACAAGACCCAGGAGGTCGTCAAAGACGCGATGAACCACCCGCTGCTCGACGTCGATTATCGGGGGGCATCGGGAGGTCTCGTTCACATTACGGGCGGGCCAGACCTGACGCTTAAAGAGGCGGAGGGCATCGCCGAGAACATCACCGAACGGCTCGAAGCCGGCGCCAACGTGATCTGGGGGGCGCGTATCCGCGAGGACTACAAAGGGAAGGTACGAGTCATGTCTATCATGACTGGTGTCCAGTCCGCACAGGTGCTCGGTCCAAGCGCCCAGAAACAGGCAAACCGATCCCGTCAGAGTATCCAGACCGGGAACGACTTTGATCCGGATTCGACTCCATGGGGGGCTGAAAGCGACGGTGGGCGCACCCAGGTCGAGCAGAAAAACGGTCTCGACGTTATCCGATAACATCGATCCGGTGTCGCACGGTCATATCAGACCCCGACGGCATCCAACAACGTACACTTCCGACACCGATCCCGCGTCGTTGCTGCCCCACACACCTCGCACTCGTCGAGGTCCGTGGCATCCTGTTCCGTTCGATCAGCTGCCATCGACGCTAACATCTCATACCCAGCGAGTATCGAGTGACGCGTCCCGGGATGGCGCTCCTCGAGTCCGAGGAGGAGGTCCTGAATCTCGCCGCGGTAGGCGTCACTCGCGTGTGGACATTCGGTGATGTGCGCAGGGAGATCTCTGAGCCGCGCGTACAACGCGACCTCTTTCTCGGGGACGTCTCGGAGCGGTTTCGCCCGCGGGATAAACGTCTCCTGCTCGGAGCGTTCGTCGAAGGCCCCGAGCGACGCGTCGAAGTGCTTGGCGATCTGCTCGACGTCGCCGGAGAGAAAATTCATGAGTGCCGTCTGGGCCTCGTCGTCGAGGTTGTGACCTGTCAGGAGCTTATCCGCCCCCAGCTCCGCAGCGTGGGACTCGAGGAGATCACGCCGGAAGACACCGCAATAGGCACACGCTGCCATGTCCTCGGGATCATCCTCGACCACGTCGTCCATCTCGACACCAAACTCCTCGGCATAGGAGACTTCCCGATGGGGGATGCCCAGATCCGTGGCAAGCTCCCGGCAGGCGGCAAGACTCTCGTCCCGATATCCCTCGATTCCCTCGTGAATAGAGAGCGCGACGAGTTCAATACGAGGATCCTCAGCAAACGTCTCGTAAACGACGTCCGTAAGCACGACCGAATCCTTCCCACCGGAGAGCCCGATCACCCACGTCTCCGGGTCCTCCGGTGTCGCATCTTTCGGGACGAGCCCGTCCTGACGGATCCGTCGGCGGACACGCCGTTCAACGGACGTGAGGAAGTGCGACTCACAGAGATGGGCCCCCGAATAGGCGGCGTGCATGACGGCCTCCTGATCGCACTTCGTACAGTCCATGTCCAGGATGTGGATACCGCGGCGTTTGACGGTTTCGGAGGCGATTACTCGAGTCCGATCTCTTCTCCCTGCTCCGCGCTCTCATAGATTGCCTCGATAGTGCGCTGGACGTGGACTCCTTCGTCGACCGTGTTTCGAGTATGTCGCCGCTCCCCACGTAGTACCTCGAAGAAGTACATCCACTCGGCCAGATATGGATCGCCTTGCGGTAGTGTGAGGGCCTCGTCCGACAATCCTCCCTGTCTTGTTGAATATATCGTCAGATTCTCGCTGTCGACGCGGAACGTCGCTCCAGCATCGTCACCAAGGACGCGGATTTGCTGTCGGGGTTCGCGGTTGCTCGCCCAGGCAACGTTGAGGTTGACGGTCCCGGCATCGGTTCGAATCATCGCCCTCGCGTGGTCATCGACATCGAATTCACCGTCCGGTATCGGATCGCCACCCCACATAGAGAGATACGTATAGTCCTCGCGACCGCCGAAGTGCGTCCCCGCGGTCGCGCTTACCGCCTCGATAGTCGGGAAGTCCAAGACGTAGAACGCCAGGTGAAGGACGTGAGGGCCGATATCGATGAGCGCCCCCCCACCCGAGATATCCTTTCGTGTGAACCACGACCCGATTTGGGGGATACCCCGTCGCCTGACGTACTCGACGGACACCTCGTAGACGTCGCCGTATGCGTGGTTCGCCACGTCCGCAGCGATGGCCTCGACGTGTGGATCAAACGCCTTCATGAACCCAACCATCGCCTCCGCATCGCTCTCTGCCTCCGCCGCAGCGACCTGCTCCGCGGATTCGAGGGAATGGGCAAGCGGCTTCTCGACGAAGACGTTGATATCACGTTCGAGGGCCGCAATCGAGCACGCGCCGTGGAGGGCATTTGGGACCGCGACGACGACGACATCGAGGTCCTCCGCATCGAGCATTTCCTCGTAGTCCACGTACTGGCCAGTCGCCCCGTACGTTTCCGCAAACGATTCCCGGGCCGTCTCGTCGATGTCCGTGATCGCAGTGACTTCGTGACCGAGGTTCGTGATCTGATCAGCGTGGTGCCCGGCAATCGAGCCCCCACCGATGAATCCGACGGTGAATTCCATGTCTATTCCCCGTCGTTCGGTCGCATTGAACGTTGTTGTCCCGGAACTCGAGTCGGTCCAGCCCGGAAGCGTCATTTGGCCCGACCGGGTATTCGAACCCGATGGACCGAGCATCGGCACTCGACCGTGTCGAAGCAATTGTCGAGACAGTGGAGCAGGAAACGATGCCCGTACCTGTTCGGGAGATATGGGTCTATGGTGACCTCCCACTCGGCCTCGATCCGATCGAACGTCTCTCTATCTACCTCACAAAGGACCTGCTCGTCCGCGACGACGCGCCGGAGCGGGAAGATGAATTTCACGACCGCCTCGGGGTTCGGGGAATCGGCAAAACCGTGCGAGCTGCATGGGCGGACACCCACGAAGAGTATGTGCGGACGACCGACTCGGGCTATGTGGCTCCCGAAAAATGTCTCGCTGCTCATCTCCTCCCTCCGGACCAACCGATCCACCTCGAAGTGTGTAATACGGGATTCGAGGATAACGTCACACAGCGACTCAACGGGGCCAGGGCACGTGATGCCTACGAGGAGATCATCGATCCACGAGGCGTCTGTCTCTGGATAGACGGCCAACGAAGCTCATCAGCCTTCGAGAAACTCCGGGATGGCGAGCTCGTCTTCCCCACGCTCCCGGAGGCGCTCCAAATGCTTGGGCTGGACGAAGCGGAAGCTGCAAAGGCAGCAGCGGTTCTCCGAACTTTCCGATCAGACCAGGACGGCACGTCGGTTCGAGGGGACGTGGTGTGATGGAACCACTGACAGTGAAGAGTACCCGGTCATGCCACCCGACCAACGGTGACGTGGAACGGGACCATCTCCTCACGGTTGTACTCGCCCGCTTGCATCTGCCTGACCGTTTCGCGGCCCATCGCTCTCCAGTCAGTCCGTAATTCGGCGAAATCCGTCGGATCAAGGTCACCCTGGAGCATGGTGGTACGCTGTTCGTCGAGACGCTCTCCGCTCGCTTTTCGAGCGGCACTTTCGACCGAGGCATCGGCGTACGGCGGGGTAACTCGCTGTCGGTGCTCGTGTACTCGCATCGAGATGTCAGTGAGTCCGCCGTCGCGGAACAGGTCTGGCACGGCTCCGAGGGTGACATCGGTGTCTACGCCCTGGATGTACGCTCTGCGAGCTCGCTTTGTGAGGGCTGATTCTGTAGCCACCGTCGAATCGACGGTCACGGCCGCGTTATCGGGTTCGATCGCTCCGACGAGGTCTGATGAAACGCGGGCGAATTCGTGTATTGCGTCGACGGGTGTTGGGAGATTGACCAAGAGCGCTTGACAGACGACGAGGTCGAACGTATCGTCGGAGAATGGTAACCGAAGCGCGTCACCGCGGACGGTTCCGGCCGCGTCGATGTGCTGGAGAAGATCGATATCGGCATCGAGTCCAATGACTGTCGCATCCGATTCCTCGCGAAGTACCCGGCTGAGTTCGCCCGTCCCACAGCCGACATCGAGGATCCGCGTACGGGATTCGAGGGCGAGGTCGCCAAGGGCCGTTCTATCGGCCCACATGCCGCGACGCGTTTCCTCGAGATACTGCGCGGAGAACCGACGCACATATCTCGCGATGCGGCCCGAGAAGAAGTGCGCTACGACTCGGCGCCGGCCGAAACCGAGTCACACGCCACGGAGTTCTTTCGCACGTGCGACGTCCCACTCGAAGCCCTTCTCCTCCTCGTTTGGCGTCTCAAGGATGAACGGGACATCACGAAGGTCATCGTGCGTGAGGACCGCTCGAATGCCTTCGACACCGATCTCCCCCTCACCGAGATGGGCATGTTCATCCTTGTTCGTTCCGCAGGCGTGTACTGAATCGTTGAGGTGGATCGCTGCGAGCTTTTCAAGACCGACGATGTCATCGAATGCAGCGACGGTTTCCTCGACGGCGTCCTCGGTTGACAGATCGTACCCTGCGGAGAAGGCATGGGCGGTATCCACGCAGACTTCGAGATTTTGCTCGGACCGATCGAGAACGGCCGCGAGGTGATCGAAGTGACCACCGAGTTTCGTTCCTGATCCCGCGTCCGACTCGATGAGGACCGTAACGTCCGCTGGAATATCCAGTTCGTCGAGGGCACTTGCGGCATTATCGATCCCGGTCTCGACTCCCGCGCCCGTATGAGCCCCGAGGTGGACGTTTACGTATTCGATTCCGAGTGCCGCCGCCGCATCGACTTCTTTCTGCATCGACGCGACAGACTTCTCCCGGAGATCGTCCTTGGGGGTTGCGAGGTTTACGAGATAGGACGAGTGAATGACCCATGGTCCATCGAGATTCGCTTCAGTCCCCTCACGAAAGGCGGTCACTTCTTCGTCAGTGAGGTCGGGATCCTGCCAGACCTGCGGCGAGTGCGTGAAGACCTGTCCACAATTCCCCCCGATGTCGACCTGACGCTGGACGGCAGTTTCCATCCCCCCGGCTATCGAGACGTGAGCACCGATTTTCATACCCAGGCGTTATCGGGTCCCCACAAAGGGGTGTCGGAAGCCAGCCAGGCATTTCGTCCCGTTTCATCGATCAGACCGTAAACGGACAAACCGTATGTCGCGATAGGAAATCAGTGACGAGAGCGCTACAGTGGATTCTCTGGAACTACCTCCAAGCTGCTGAAGGAGTGATTCTACAGAGTTTTACATGATTAATCAGTCACGTATTGGATTTTGACGGGAGTGAACCCTTTTCCCCGTCACAGGATTAGTCACCACATGACCGACCGGGATCGGGCTGAACTCGTCGTCGATCTTCACGACCACCTAGTCGCAACGCGGGAGCGTCCGGTCGAGCAGACCGCACAACGGTGGATTGGTGAAGCCGAGGCCGTTGCGGGTGACCTCGTTAATCGAGACGTCGAACCATCGGTGCTCGATAAGCGGATTCGACAGGTCCAGTCGCTCCTCGCCGAGGTCGAAGACACCGAGGACCCCACTACGACTGCGCACATCGAGGCTGCAAGAGAACTCGCTACCGACATCCTGTCGGAATGACGCCTTGCTCTCCCTCTTCGTCTGTCTCGAAGTGATTTCGATTGGTCACGTATATCTCGTCGTGTCCGCGGCACAGCTTCGCGGGACCCACACAGTATCCAAGCTGTGATTCACACCCCGCGTCCGATCATTCCAGCGGGATACTGCACTGGAATTCCCGCGAATAGGCTGCTCTCCCGGGAGATAGCGCTTCCCGACCCGAGTTCCTCCTAGTGTCGTGTACGGCTTCGGCTGGGTTTTGGTATAGCGACATGCAATTCATGGTGCTAGTGGTAGAGGTAGAGCTAAAATCCACCCAGAGGCGCTGAAACCTCCACAAAACTATTATTGCCTGATTAAATTCTAGATATAAATAACGTATATTGTCAGTGCAGCATACCTATTTCGCTCTGTCAGTAGCCGGTAATCCACTCCTCGTCGCCGTACTTCTCGACCGCTAGATTCTGGGCGCGTTTGACTTCCTCATCGGTCCAAGCCCCCTCGTCGGCGCCACTCCAGCCAGCAAGTGCGTTTTCGAGTTTTCTGACGGCCGCCTCACGTTCGATTCCCGCCTCGGCACGGATCGATGTGATCCTCTCCTCGAACACGGTCGGGGATACCGGGTGATCGAAAACGGCGAGGTGACGATCGATCTCCCGCGCATAGGTAATCGAGCCATGCTGAATTACCGCGTCTTTCTGGCGGTACTGAGCATTCCCGCTCACTTTACGCCCACCGACGACCACATCATGTGCAGGATTGACGCTCCGTAGATAGCAAGCCGGCTCGTATGCTGGTGGACGTTCCGCTTCGGCGAGGTCTGCTGGCACGTCCATACTATTCAGCGCAGAGAGCACGGGAGAGAGGAGGAGACGGTAGGAATCGAGGAGGTCACCCGGGACCGATGCTGCAGGAACCACGATCGAGTACGAGATATCTCCGAAGAAATCGTGATAGATGCCGCCACCGCCGGTCTGTCGACGGGTGATATCGATGCCCTTTCGCTCGCAAAACTCGCGGTCGATCGTTTCGACCTCCTGGTGATACCCCAGTGAGAGCGTACTGGGTTCCCAGCGGTAGACGCGGACAGTTGCTGGCCCACCTGACCCCGCAGTCTCAGCAGCAACCTCGTCGAATGCCATCTGGACCGGCCCCTGCCGGCGTTCTTCGGGGATTAGCCGCCACTCCAGATCGTCGATACCCATGGTGTCTCATCGATCGAGTAGGGGAAAGACATTCCGACCGATATCGAAGTCAACTATAGTTGTATCCCGGGATCGTCGAATCGCCTCGATTCGGCCCAGAGGCGCTTCGTGCAAAATTACTTGCACTCCAGGCCACAAGGAACGGGTCGTGACTGATATCGACGATCGACGCCACTCGAGCGTCCTGAACGAGAAGCGCGATGCCACCCGCTACCGCATCCTGGTCGAAGTCGCCGAGCGTCAGCCAGCGGTAAGCCAGCGCGAGATCGCTGACGCCATCGGTGTGACGTCACAAGCAGTCAGCGAGTACGTGAGCGACTTAGTTGCGGAGGGTTTCGTCGAGAAACGCGGACGCGGTCGATATGAGATTACGCGCGAAGGTGTTGACTGGCTTATCTCCCGGACAGATGAGCTCCAGCGCTTCGTCGAATACGTCTCCGACGAACTCGTCGGCGGGGTAGAGATCGATGCCGCGATCGCACGGAACCCGATCGCGGAAGGTGATGCGGTGTTGCTCTCGATGGAAGGTGGATTCCTCCACGCGACACCCGGAGAGGGAAGTGGGGCAACGGCTGTCGCGGTCACAGATGCCGACGCGGGCGAGGTAGTGGGAGTTACGGACTTTGACGGGCTACTCGATTACGAACCCGGGACGGTGACTATCCTCGCAGTTCCCCACGTTGGCGACGATGGCGATCCCGACCTGAGTGCGGTCGATGAACACGCCAAAACCGGAGAACTACTTGCCGTCCACGGGACGGAAGCCCTCGCGGCGGTCCGACAAATCGGACTGACGCCAGACATTACATTCGGCGCAGCGGATGCAGTCCCTGAAGCTGCTGCCCGCGGTGTCGATCTCGTATTGGTCACGACGGAGACAGCGGTCGCGGAACACGCCGATCGGCTACGAGAGGCAAACATCACGTACGAAGTGCACGAAGTGACAGCTCCGATCCCCTGAGGGGTGGAATTCACGAAGTACACGTCGGGCTTTTATCTATGCCCCGAGTAGCGACCATCGATGGTCCAGAATGTCGCGATGGTATTTGCCGAACTCGAGCCCGGCGATTTCTATCTACTCTCGGGTGTCGAACACGGCATGCGTTTCTCCGAGTGGGTTCGTCGAGGACGGCTCTCGGAGTTTTCGGATCTCTCACCAGAGGAAGTCGACTACCGTCTCGACCGCTGTATGGATCGCGAGCTTATCGAACGGAAGACGATCCAATACGAAGGATACCGCCTCACGTTCGAAGGGTACGACGCCCTCGCCCTCCGCGCATTTACAGAACGAGACACCATCGATGCAGTTGGAGCTCCCCTCGGGGTAGGCAAGGAGTCAGACGTCTATGAGGTGCGGTCCTACGAGCCCTTCGCACTGAAGTACCACCGCGAAGGCTACACCAACTTCCGCGAGGTGATGAAAGAGCGGGATTATACCAGCGACAAAGAGCATGTGTCGTGGCACTACACGGCGAGGAAAGCCGCAGAGCGCGAGTACGAAGCGCTGGAAGCCCTGTATCCAGATATCTCCGTCCCACGCCCGATCGACCAGAACAGGCACGCGATCGTGATGGAAAAACTGGCGGGCGTCGAACTGGCGAACGCCTCGCTCGAATCGGACCAGGTCGTTGGCGTCCTCGATCTCATCCTCGACGAGGTTGCGGGAGCGTACGAATCCGGCTTCGTCCACGCCGACATCAGCGAGTACAATGTATTCGTCAGTGAAGCGGGGGTGACGCTCTTTGACTGGCCCCAGGCTGTCCAGTCTGATCACGAGAATGCCGAGGAGTTCCTCGAGCGCGACGTCGCGAACGCGATCGGGTACTTCCGGCGAAAGTATCCACAGGAAATGCCAGACGTCGAACCCGAGTCGGTCGCTCGACAAATTAGTAACGGCGAGTTCACGTCGGTCCGCGCCACGGCGTGAAGATAGGAGCCATCACTCCGATATGCGATTGGGAGTGTCGACCCGTTAGGAGACTGATCGCTGCCGTGGACAGAGGCAGATACGTTCGTTTAACGCGAATTACCGATGATCTTATAAGTTTCCTCGATCAGCTTGAAGGTGGCTTTCATGACCAAACTGGAGGAATACCTCAATCTGGGTCCCCGTTCCATCGCATTCGCATATGTCGTTTTCGGGGGCGTATGGGTCACCTTCTCGGATCGGATACTAGATGCGATGATCGTCAGCCGGGAACGATTTCTATACGTCCAAACCATCAAGGGATGGGTATTCGTCGCCTTGTCCGGGTTGTTGGTCTACGGACTAGTCCTTCGCAGTCGACGCACGCTCGAACGAAAGAACGAGCGTCTCGAAACTGCCGTCCAGCATACGAGTATCCTCCACCGCGTTCTCCGCCACAACCTGCGGAACCTCTGTACTGTCATTCACGGATACGCCGACATTCTCGATCAGACCAAGCATAGTAGCGTAGACGACGATGCGTGTGTCGATGCAATCCAGTCCCACACTGACGAGTTGATCGAGATCAGTGAGAAGGCAAGCCGTCTCCGCCGCGCTGTTCAAGACGGTGGGAGAGAACGGAGACCGACCGACGTCGCACAGCTGGTCGACGAACGAGTAACGCACGCCAGGTCCGTTCACCCGGATGCAAAGATTACGACGGATGTCCCCGATCGGGCGTGGGCATCTGCCGCTCCGGAGCTCGGTGACGCGATCGACGAGCTCATCGAGAACGCGATCATACATGCTGACTCAGCGAACCCAGAGCTAACGGTTCGAGTCGTTCGGGATGCGCAGGTCGTCCGGATCGAAATCGCGGAGCATGGGCCAGGCATTCCGGAAACAGAACGGGCTGTGCTACAACGTGAGATGGAGGAACCACTCCAGCACTCGACTGGTCTGGGTCTGTGGATCGTCCGGATCATTGTGTCGCAACTGGGAGGATCGCTCTCCGTCGAAGACCGCTCGACCGGCACGGTCGTTAGCATCGTCATCGATACCGAGATTCCTTCTGGGACAACAACGCAACGAGCGAATACAGACCTGTAGCAGTGGGCGTAGTTCGAAGTGCTTAAAGTCTGCACCGGGTAAGTGAAGCCAGACTCGTCGGATCGGCGGGCACCGGCGGGCACCTGCCAGCGCAGGACGGGATGTGACCTTCACGGGTTGAACCATCAAACGCCCGCGGTGATAGCACATGGCACGGAGCTTCTATTCACACATCCGAGACGCGTGGGAAGAGCCCACCGAGGGGAAATTGGGCGACCTTCAGTGGCAGCGAAAGCAAGAATGGCGCAACCAAGGCGCAATCGAACGGATCGAGAGACCCACGAGACTTGACCGGGCGAGAAAACTCGGCTACAAGGCCAAGCAAGGCATCATTGTGGTGCGTGTGGCGATCAACAAAGGCACGGCACGAAAGCAGCGCCACAAGGCCGGGCGTCGCTCGAAGCGCCAGGGTGTGACACGGATCACGCGGACAAAGAATCGCCAGCGCATAGCCGAGGAGCGCGCCTCCAGGAAATTCCGCAACCTACGCGTTCTCAACTCCTACTGGGTTGGCGAAGACGGTTCGACGAAATGGTTCGAGGTGATCCTCGTCGATCCGGAGCACCCCGCGATCGAGAATGACAGCGATCTGAACTGGATCTGTGACGAGACGCACAAGGGCCGCGCGTTCCGTGGGAAGACGAGTGCAGGCGCTCGCAATCGGGGACTCAACGAACGCGGGACTGGATCAGAGAAGACGCGACCGAGTCGCGACTAGACCGCCGGCTCTGACGAACACCTTTTGCGGGTTGGCTCCCTAGGACAAGTATGTCCGATCTGTCCTGGCAGACACGTGATTCGACGACCGACTACACCTGCCCGGGCTTCACTGTCACGCGAGACGAGGTCCGGTTCCCCGATGGCTCTGAAGGTGAATTTCATTACGTCGACGAACCAGAAAGTGTCGTTATCATCCCCTTCACCCCTGAGGGTGACGTCGTCGTGATCGATGAGTGGCGCCAGGCCGTCGGGCGTGTCAGCAGAGGCTTCCCCGCGGGAAACGTGGAACCCGACGACGACGATCTCGCGGCTGCTGCACACCGAGAGCTGATCGAAGAGACTGGATATCACGCCGACGAGGTAGAGTACCTCGGTAGTTTCGAACCGGCAAACGGGTTCACGAACGCGTGTAATCACTACTTCGTCGGTCACGAGTGTCTCCAGAACGGCCAGCAAAACCTCGATCACAACGAGTCCATCGAAGCACACGAGACGACGATGACCAGGCTCCGTGACCGACTCGAACGGGGAGAACTCAGGGACGGTCGTACTGCATTGGGCGTATTATACTACGACTTCGTATGGAAGTAAGAAGGCGACCGGAAGACTCGTAGCCCTCGCCGGTCGAACTGCGCTCATGTCGGTCTTCGAGCTCCGCGATACGGACGTCGCCGGCCGGATCGGCGAGCTCTCTCTTCCCCGTTCTGGCCAGACCATCGAGACACCTGCTCTCCTACCCGTCATCAATCCACACGTTCGCACCATCGAACCGAGTCGCCTTCCGGAGTTCGGCGCCGAGATGCTCATCACGAACGCCTACATCTTGTATGGCAGTGAGGAGTTCCGTACGCCCGCACTCGAGGATGGCCTCCACGAGATGCTCGAGTTCGAGGGAGGGATCATGACTGACTCGGGGGCGTTTCAACTTGCGGAATACGGGGAGATCGACGTCGATACGCCGGAGATCCTGGCATTTCAACGCGACATCGGTTCCGACATCGCGACGCCGGTCGACATTCCCACACCTCCCGGGGAAGATCGCTCGCGTGCGGAGTCTGATCTCGAGACCACACAGGAGCGCCTCGAGACTGCGGCAGCCTTTGACGCAGGTGACATGCTCGTAACGGCGCCGGTCCAAGGATCGACGTTTCCGGATCTCAGGGAAGAAGCGGGGAAGCACGCGTATGCCACCGGGCTGGACATCTTTCCGATCGGGGCGGTCGTCCCACTCCTAAACGACTACCGATTCGATGACGTGGTGGATGTCGTCGTCGCCGCAAAACACGGTCTCGGCAGCGACGCGCCAGTTCATCTCTTCGGCGCGGGCCACCCGATGATGTTTGCACTCGCCGTTGCGATGGGGTGTGATCTCTTCGACTCCGCTGCTTACGCACTCTATGCCCGCGATGGGCGATACTTGACTGTCCGGGGGACCACCCACCTCGACGAGCTGTCCTATTTTCCCTGTTCGTGCCCGATCTGCGCCGAGTACGAACCCACGGACCTCATCACAGCAGATGAAGCAGAGCAGGAACGGCTGCTCGCGGCGCACAACTTGCACGTCAGCTTTGCGGAGATCGACCGCATCAAGCAGGCCATCCGGGATGGTACGCTTCTCGAACTCCTTGAAGAACGCGCTCGCGCCCATCCGGCAATGCTCGACGCCTACCGGGCACTGCTGGTCCACGACGGGTGGCTCGAGACACATCATCCGATCAGAGGTGACACCGTCTTCCACCTCTCGGAAGAGAGTGCATCCAGGCCGGAGATAGGTCGCTACCACGACCGTCTCGCCCGTCTAAATCCGCCCGATCGGATCCTTCTCAGTGACGATCCGACGGTCGAACCTGACGACGTGGCGGGAGAGTTCGATACAGTGTGGCGGCTATTTCCATCGTTTGGACCGGTTCCACCTGCCCTGCTCCAGACGCACCCATTCACGGCTGAATTCCCGACACGGCTAGACAGATCCGCACAGACGACAGCCATCGACGGGATTAGCCGGCTCGCCGCTGCCCATCCCGACATCGAACTCGCGCTGCTCGATCCGGGCTGGCCGGAGGAGGTCCTCGATCGACGTCCCGATACTGTCCCTCTTCTGACGCGGAAGTAATTGGATCGAAACACGGGGACGGCGAGCGACGGTTTGCAGTACTACAAAAATTGTTCGGGGAAGGCTTATTTATGGCAATGGATTGTGTGCTAGTAAGTACCATGTTCCAGGAGTTCTCCGAGGGATACTACCTGGGCCAACTCTACGTCGAACCGCACGACGGCGAGAAGGCATTACTGCACGAGGAGTACCACGAGCGCGCAAACGAGCACGTGTTTGTCGGCCGCGACGGCGTCGAACGACTCGACTATCCCCTCGTGATGAAGCTCGATACGGCGCACTTCCCGGTACACGCCGGCACTGACGTCCCATCCGCGACACTGGCCGTACCCGACGCGGTTTTGGAACACGCCCGAATCGAAGATCCCCCCGCCCTGAAACAGGTCCTCCTCGCCAAGCAGGGATGGGCGACTCGATTAGTCGAGTGGTTCGGTGCAGGGCCACTCGACGGCGGGTTCAAAAACCCACAATAACGACGATAAATCGTGCAACACGGGGACACCGGCCAGGGGGAAGCTACAAGGTCGCTCGCACCTCGGATCGACGCATGCTCGATGAGTTGCTGGGCCGCGCCGACTTGAAGGAGCGGATCACAGTGCTCGAAGCGGAACTGGACAAGCAGACACAACAACTCGAAGCCGAGCGTGAGCGCCGACGGCACGCCGTGAGCGACCGACAAGAAGCCGAGGAACGGGTGAATCGGCTCGAGGATCGGATTGCCGACCTGAAAGGCCAAGTTTCGCGTGCCCGGGACGGTGAGCGGAGTATCGATTTCAGGGGGACGGCGGAGATACGTGGTGACCGCCTCAGGGAGATACTCGATCGACTCTCGCGGTATCGAACTGCCCCCGAGGGCTCGCTCACGGCAATGGTCGATGGCTCACCGCCCGAGGCTGTTCACGACATCCTCGGGGAGCGAGTCGCACTGGTGAACCGAGCGGAGCCATGTCTCGTCTGTGTCGATGATGAAGCGCTCGTGAGTGTCGCATTCGATCCCCCGCTCCCACCATCGGCATTCGTTCAATGGGACACCTCGTTCCGACTCGAGCGCGAGTGGTTCCTCCCCACGGGGTCGTTCGATCTGGCACTCGTCCGCTCCGATCTGTTCGCCTACGGTGTCTATGAGGATGGAGAGCAAGTCGACGTCGAGGGATTCGAAAGTGACCTCAAAGGCGACCATTCCAAGGGCGGATTTTCACAGGCCCGCTTCGAGCGAGGACGCGACGAACAGATCGACGACCACCTCGATCGCTGCCGGTCAGTACTCGAATCGCGGGATCCGGAGCGACTGATCGTCGTCGGCGAGCGTACCGTACTCACCGAGTTCGCGGACATCGCAGTGGCGACGGCCCCGGTCGACGCGACGGGTGCTCCCGAAACCGCACTGGTGGATGCGTTCGACTCGTTCTGGCGAACGACCGTCTATCGTCTCTGATCCCCCGCCAATGTCACCTGATCCACCTCGCATAGCCGTTCTTGCCCACGGACAATTCCCCGATCGGGCGAAAACGGCGGTCGGGATCCTTCGGTACGGCAAGCAACAGGTGGTCGGCGTCCTTGATCGTGCCACTGCAGGCGATCGGGTGTCCGACCACGTGGCAGGCGTACAGGATGCCCCGATCGTGGAATCGATGGCCGATGCACCAGACTGTGACGCTCTCGTTATCGGAATCGCTCCTATCGGCGGTGGTTTCGATGAATCCTGGCGACCCGACGTCGAGGAGGCACTCCTCCGGGGCTGTGACGTCGTTTCCGGGCTCCACGCGTTTCTCTCAGAAGACGACGAGTTCGTGAGGCTCGCGGCGGAGAACGACTGCGATCTCCGGGACGTCAGACAGCCGCCGGATACGTTGTCAGTGGCTGATGGCAGTGCCGAGGAGGTTGCTGCCGACGTCGTCCTGACGGTCGGAACTGACTGTTCGACGGGCAAGATGACGACGACCATGGAACTCGCACGGGCGGCACATGACAGAGGAATCGATGCGGCAGTCGTCCCGACAGGCCAGACCGGTATCCTGATCGAAGGATGGGGGATCGCGGTGGATCGTGTCATCGCGGATTTCGCCGCTGGTGCCGTCGAACGCTTGATCGTCGATGCCGGCACCGACCACGATCTCCTGTTCGTTGAGGGCCAGGGGTCCATTATTCACCCTGCCTATTCCGGGGTGACAGCCTCGATCATCCACGGTGCACGACCGGACGCATTCGTCTTGTGCCACGTCGCAGGACGAGAGACGATTCACGGCTACGAGAGCACACCGATTCCGCCCATCGATGATGTCGCATCGTTCTACGAATCGTTTGCCAAGCCGGTCACCAAAACCAGTGTCGTGGGCGGGTCTCTTGCGACCCATGCTATCGAGACCGAGGATACCGCGAGCGCAGCCATCGAGACATATCGCGACTCGCTCGGTGTGCCCGCGACGGACCCGGTTCGATTCGGCCCCGACGAGATACTCACCGCTGTCCTCGAGGAGGCCACGTGACCGATGCTCCAGGCCTCGATCGAGCGGATCGAACTCCCCCTCGAAACGCCGTTTACGATCTCCAGGGGGACGAGCGAAACGGTGGAAACCATTGTCGTCCGTCTCGACGACGGTGAACACGTCGGGATCGGGGCTGCAGCACCTGCCTCCCGGTACGATGAATCCCCGGAGTCGGTAGAAGCGATTCTCCCGACACTTCTCTCTATTGTCGAAGAAAACGGGGATCCTCACGCGCTCGATCGGATAGCGCACGACATGCGCGAGCACGCACCTGACGAGGCTGCAGCACGCGCTTCGGTCAGTATTGCCCAACATGACCTCGTTGGAAAACGTGTGGGCCTCCCGCTGTACCGATACCTCGGGTTGGATCCACTGGAGGCTCCCAGGAGTTCGTATACAATCGGTCTCGACGAGCCGTCACGGATGGCGGAGAAGGCTGCCGCCGCTGTCCAGTCGGGATTCGAGATCCTGAAAGTCAAACTCGACGAGGACCGGCCCGTACTGCGGGTCGATGCAGTACGGGAGGTCGATCCAGCGGTGACGATTCGGGTGGACGTAAACGAAGCCTGGAACGTTGCCGACGCGCTCGAGCACCTAGAGGGGATTTCTCAGTACGACGTGGAATTCGTCGAGCAGCCCGTTTCGGCAGGCGATGACGCCGGACTCGCCAGGATCCACGAAGCGTCCCCTATCCCGATCGCAGTCGACGAGTCCTGCCTCGTTGCGAACGACGTTCCCTCCCTCGCAGACAAGGCGGACATCGTGGTCGTGAAGCTGATGAAATGTGGTGGGATGAGGGAAGCACGTCGAATCGCTGCTGTCGCCCGCGCACACGGACTCGAGTCAATGCTCGGGTGCATGGTGGGATCGAACGCATCGATCGCAGCTGGCTGTCACCTCGCCCCTGCGTTCGACTATGCGGATCTCGACGGCTCTCTCCTGCTCGCTGATGATCCGTTCGACGGCATCCTGCACTCTGATGGGCGGATCGAGCTCGAATCGTCCGATCCTGGAACCGGCGCCCGGCGTCGGTAGACGAACGTTTTTCCGCCGACGGGGTTTCCGACCGTGCATGTTTGGCGACGACCGTGAGACGCGCGTCGGGATTGCTGGCGACGCGTTCACCATAAACGGGGAACCGACCTATGCGGGTCAGTCGTTCCAGGGGCGCTCAATCGAAGGACGGCTCTTCAACGCCCGGATGATTCAGGCGCTCTTCGACGACGAGAATCCGGACACTGTCGACAACTGGGCCTACCCGGATACGGGAGAGTACAACCCCGAGCGCAACGTCGCGGAATTCCTCGCGGCGATGCCCGCGTGGTATGCCCATGGCCTCCGTGCCGTTACCGTCAACCTCCAGTGCGGGAGTCCTGAAGGGTATTCCGAGGAACAGCCGTGGGTCGTCTCGGCGTTCGAGCCGGACGGAACCCTCAAGGATGCCTGGCTAGCCAGATTGCGACGAGTCCTGGACCGAGCCGACTCGCTCGGTATGGTCGTGATTCTCGGACTCTTCTACTTCGGACAAGACGACGTGCTCGAGGACGAATCAGCAGTCGTCACCGCGGTCGACAACGCTGTGACGTGGTTGCTGGATCAGGAGTATACGAACGTCGTGCTCGAAGTGAACAACGAGTGCGACATCAACTACGATCACGACATCCTGGGGGCGGACCGGGTGCCCGAACTCATCGAGCGCATCCACGAGATGGAACGGGACGGCTATCGATACCACGTGGCGACGAGCTTCTCTGGGAATCACGTTCCAACGAACGAGGTGATCGCGGTCTCCGATTACGTCCTGATGCACGGTAACGGCGTGAACGATCCCGACCGAATCCGTGAAATGGTGCGGGAGGTGCGTGGGGCGCCATCCTATCAGCCCAAACCGATTGTCTTCAACGAAGACGACCATTTCTGCTTCGGGTCGGACTCGAATTTCGCAGCAGCTATCGAGGCAGGCGCATCATGGGGTTACTTCGACCCCGGCGAGAATGATTACGTCCATGGCTACCAGTGTCCACCGGTCGAATGGGGGATCAATACCGCTCGCAAAAAGGCGTTTTTCGGGTATCTGGACGGCGTGACCAGCACAGTCTGAGTGAGCGTATTCCCGCTGTTACGGATAGGACCCACCCGTCGGTGAATAAGAAACCTGTAGGTCAGAAAATATTGGCCTGCTGGTAGACGTTGATGCCGTCAGTCGTGAGTTCGTACGGCTTGGTTTCGCGGGAATGATTGGCGTCACGAATCTTTTGAATCTCGATGGCGAGCCTGGTCTCCCGGAAATCATCGGGGCGGATATACCGGAGCACGAACACCGCGTCGGTCAGATATTCGATGATACCGAACCGTGAATTGTACGGGTCGGACTCGCTTGCCTCGCTCGTGAGCATTGTCGTGACGCCGGCCTGTTTCAAACTCCGAGTGAAGTCATAGATCTGGTTCCGTCGGGTTGCCTGATCGTCGTACATCATCTCGAGTAGAGACACGGAGTCGAGAACGAGCCTGGAAGCACCAAAGTCACGGACGAGGTGGGGAAGCTCGTTTCTGATGCTCGTGAGCGAGTTGGCCATTTCTATCGGATCGAGGTCGAGGATGGCTAGCTGGTTCGATTCGACGTGCTCCGAGAAGGCCCAGCCTTTCTCGTCTGCAGTCTTGATGATGCGGTCGTAGTTCTCCTCGAGCGAGATGAAGACCACGTGTTCCCCGTTCTCGAGTCCATGGTTGAGGAACTGTAACCCAAAGGTAGTCTTTCCCGTTCCTGCGTCGCCGATGGCCACGACCAACGATCGTTCGGGGATTCCCCCTTGGATCATCTCATCAAGGCCCTCGATGCCGACATCGATCCGCGGGAGCTCCGAGTCGAAGTCCTCCTCCTCGAAGCCACCCGGCCTCGTCCCGAGGTGGTGTGCGCCATCGTCGTCACCGGGCGCAGGCGCGTTTTGGAAGGCAGTCGCAAAATCGTCCGCGAACGTATCCTCCTCCGCATCCACAGGTGCATCTCCGTCAAGCTCCAGCTCTCCCTCTGTCCCCTCGCGAAGAGCTCGCTCGAACCAGTCCTCATCCTCCTCGTCGCTGCTCATACTAGACTCCCGCCCCACGAACTCCCCATAGACGTGGTGCGCGTACCGGAGGTATCCGGGATCAACGGCAAAGTACTTTCCCCCGCGAGCAACTCGAATACCGGTGACGGCGGCTTTTTGCCCCTCCACGCAGAAGCCCGCGTATGGATATCGGCATCGTCGCACAGAAGGGTAAGTCGACAGCCGTCTCACTCGCCGCTGACCTCCGAGATGCCCTCGCGGACGCGGAAACGAGCGTCCTCGTCGACGCGACGACAGCCGACGAGATCGGGGGAAGAGGCGTCCCAACCGAGGAACTCTCCGCGTGCCCCCTGGTCGTGAGCGTCGGGGGTGACGGCACGTTTCTCTATGCAGCGCGCCACGTAGGATCGACGCCGATCCTGGGCGTCAACCTGGGTGAGGTGGGGTTCCTGAATGCCGTGCCCCCGGATGATGCATTCGAGCGCGTTCTCGAGGAAGTCGAGCACATTCGCGACCAAGGTGAACCCCGGTTCCGGGAAGTCCCCCGTATCGAGGGTCATGGCGACAACTGGGCACTCCCGCCGGGTCTAAACGAGTTTCTCATCCAGGGTCCTCGGCGCGGTCCCGGGGGCGGCCTGGATGCAACGATCGCCGTCGATGGGTCGACATATGTCTCGACCCATCTCGATGGCGTCATCGTCGCGACGACGACCGGGAGCACCGCATACAATCTGAGTGAAGGCGGACCACTTGTCCACCCGAATGCCTCCGGGCTTCTCGTCAATGCCATGTGTCCCCAGCACCCAGCCCGCCCTCTCATGGTCGGGCCCGAAGCATCCATCGAAATCGAGGTCGACGGGGCCGAGGAGGCCGTCGTTGCGAGTGACGGGAGTGAGCGTCGGTGGATCGACGTGCCCGCAACTATCGAAGTAGAAGTGGCTGCCGAGCCCGGACGGATCGCCGGACCACGATCGGACTTCTTCACGGCACTGGAGAAAATCGATTAGCGTTCCCCCAGCGATCATAGCGCCGGGAGTGGTGCCGCAAAGGAAAGTCCTAATCACGGCCGACACTACGTCGGAGATAATGAGCGAACAACTCCCGGACGTGCAAGCCTCCGAACCGGAGGTGGCAGTCGGACTGAATCGCGTGGGCGTCACGGGTGTCGAGAAGTTGGTCGAGATTGAACGCCCGGAGAAACGGCCCTACGTCCTCTTAGCCGAGTTCGACGTCTTCGTCGATCTCCCCCAGTGGCGCAAAGGGATCGATATGAGTCGGAACATGGAGGCCGTGGACGAGATTCTAGAGGAAACGGTCGAGGAGGGCACCCTCCGCGTCGAGGATATCTGTGGTGACGCAGCGGAACATCTCCTCGAGAAACACGAGTACACCTCGCGGGCAGAGGTGCACATGGAAGCCGAGTGGGCGCTTCGCGAAGCCGCACCCGAGAGTGGAAGTCAAACCCAGAGCACTGCGACGATTATCGCGAGCGCAACCGCGACCGAGGACGCCACGCGCGAGGAGGTCGGCGCACGCGTAACGGGAATGACCGTCTGCCCCTGTTCACAGGGGATGATGGAGGAACGGGCACGCGACCGACTCCGCGAACTTGGCGTCGGGGAAGACGAGGTCCGGGCGTTCCTCGCGGATGTTCCGCAAGCCGGACATTCGCAACGTGGACACGCGACGTTAACGATCGAGACGGATGGCGCACCACCCGTCGACCTCCTCGACCTCATCGATGTCGCCCGGGATTCGATGAGCGCACGCATCTATAACCTCGCCAAACGGCCCGACGAGGACCACATGACGTTCCAGTCTCACGCCAACGCCAAGTTCGTCGAGGACTGTGTTCGATCACTCGCCGAGGGTGTGGTTGATGCATTCGATCTGCCTGCGGATGCCGTGGTGACGATGAAGCAATCGAACGACGAGTCGATTCACCAGCACAATGCTCATGCGGAACGGGTCGCAGAGTACGGCGACCTCGCGGGCGAAGTCAACGGAGGGTGACGTCCTTCCCGTCCTAGAAGGCGAGACGTCCTCCTCGTATCCACGGAACTACCGAATCCGCTCCTCGACGTGTCGCACTAACGTCTCCGGGTCATCCACCGTCTCCCCTGGCTCGTCGCCGACGAACACTGTCGCCGTTTCCGGTGACCCCTCGCACGCAGGAACCACGATCTTCTCGTGGTCGGCCACACGGAGCGCTGCCCGATGGAGGTCAGATCCGACAGTGTCACTGACCTCGATCCGAAGTGGGGGATCGACGACGCGCGACGCAGCAGTACCATACGCCGCCTGTTCAGGCCCGAAGCGTTCGAGCGCGCCTGCGAATGCAGCGATGGCTCGATGGGCTGCATCTTGGTACCGTGGGTCTCCTGTTATCTTACTCAGGTCGATAAGGACGTCAGTCATCTCCGCATTCACGTCGATGGGATAGAGCGGTCTATCGAGGAGTCCCGGGCCGTCTCTGCCGTCGAGGAATCCGTGCTGGGTCAGCAGATTGTCGATCGCGTGATCCGCGACCGCGCGGGCACTCTCGAGGTGTGCCGGATCCAGCACTTGGGCCGCGGTTACGAATGCACCTGTTACCCGGGCTTGGTCGAGGAGAGTCCCCTGGGGAGCGTCGTCACCCGGATATCGCCGGACTGACCCGCCATCAATCAGGTCTTCGAGCGTCTCGAGGGCCCGTTCGGCATACTCCCGTGCACGTTCGTTGTCGGTGTACGCGTGATAGATCAGAAGGGCGTCGACTGCGAGCGCGTTCCTGTCCGCGAGGATTGTCGGGTCGATCTCCGGGCCGTCCCGATCCGTTCGTTCCGACACCTCGAGCCGATAGTACTCGGGATCGGCGGGGACCTGACTCGCGGCGAAGGCACCACCGACCCAGAGCGTGGCTGTAAGGAAGTCCACTAAATCAGCCGCAGTCTTCCGATAGGCATCGTCACCGGTGTGAAGATAGCCGTTGGCGAACGCCCGGAGGAGCGCCGCATTCTCATCGAGCAGCTTTTCGCGGTGAGGGGTACTCCAGTCCCGGCCTTCCGCGTAGCGATAGAAGCCGCCGTCAACGGTGTCCAGGAGGTGCTGTCGAATGGGGTCTAACGTTCGGGTCGCGAGTTCGGGATCACGGCCGAGGGCGAATTCGATCGTCCGCGGGAGAGGGAACTTTGGGCCGTCTCCCCAACCGCCGTGATCGGGATCAAATCCGTCGCGCAAGCGCTCCGCAATCCTGAGCTCGATATCCCGTGTGACCGCTCCACCAGGAGGATCCGTACGCACACTCCGGGGGACCCGTCCTGCATCCGCTCCCCGATCATCCCATACCTCGCGGACGCGGGAAGAGACGTCGAGGAAGGCATCCGTGTCGAGCTCCGTGGCCCCGCTGATGAGTGTCCCGTCGGGGGTGAGAAACAGGGTCGACGGAAAGCCGCCCATCGTGTATCGATCCCGAATCCGGGGTCGCGTGTCTCCATTGACACGGATCGGGACGACATCCTCGTGGATCGCCTCAGCGACCGCTGAATCAGAGTACACGTCGCGATCCATCGCGGCACAGGGACGACACCAGGGGGTCACGATCGAGAGCAGGACAGGGATATCAGCATCTTCGGCAGCCGTGAAGCTCGACGCCGTGAAATCGCGCCACTCGACCGCCGTCTCCTCCTTCATACACGGAGGTATTCCGCCTGGCGAGAAAGCGCTTCGGTCCTGGTCGAAAAGGGTTATGGGTCGCGCGTCCCGAGGAGCGCTATGCTCCGCTGGGCAGTGTTCCTCCTCCTGATCATCCCGCTGGTGGATATCCTCCTCCTGATCTACGTTGCGGGATTCATCGGTGCCCCAGCGACGGTGGCGGTCGTCGTGTTGACGGGATTGATCGGATTGCTCCTCGTTCGCGCGGAGGGCCGGAATACCCTTCGTCGAATTCAACAAAAAGCAGCCAGGGGAGACCCCCCGACAGACGAACTCCTCGATGGGGGACTCCTCATTGCCTCCGGTGCATTTCTCCTGACCCCGGGGTTGGTGACGGACGGGATCGGGTTCCTCCTCGTCGTTCCACCGAGCCGTTATCTGATCCGAACGGCGCTCAAGCGCTGGATCGTCGTTCCGATCATGGACGCTCGGTCCGGTGGTTTTGTCACCGGGAATGTCTACGTGGGTGGGTTTCCAAACCAAGGATCCGGTGGTGGATCGACGGGACCCGAGGTCGAGGAAGAAGGGACAGTCGATCTCGACCGCGACGCCTACGACATCGACCTCGACGAGGGCGACGAGGAAAACGGAAACCCTTAAACTGCTCAGCGGGGAATTCACGAGGTACGTGGGCCGGTAGCTCAATCAGGTAGAGCGCCACTCTGATAAGGTGGAGGTTCGCGGTTCAAATCCGTGTCGGCCCATCTCCAACTATACTTTTTGGGAGATACCCTGACAGGTTCTCCCTTCCCAGTTGGGGGTGGCTCCAGTGAGCCTGGAGTCCATCGGGGATCCGCTTCCCGGTGCAGACGAGGACGAGATCTGTCGATATTGTGGCGACTACATCGAGGTGCGCGACCAGCGCTGTCCGGCGCTTGGTGAAGGGAGGTGCGAGCCGTGAGCGACGTTCCCGAGATTGACGTCGTGCGGACGCCGGGCAGCCCGGAGTGGTTCCTTGACGACGGCCACATCCACGTCAAGATCCCCGGCGAGATTCTCGGACTCGTCGGCGTCCTTGAAGCAGGTACCGACCTCCGAACGCTCGAACTCGAACTTCAGCGCGCCGCCGGGACGCTCAGGCACACCATGCGCCAGATCGAGCGCCTGCGCCAGGCCGACATTGACCTGGGGACGGGCGACGAGCGTGCGTCGGCGAAGTACGACACCGGCGACGTCGAGCTCGGCGAGGATCCGCTCCGAACGGACGGCGGGTCCACCGTTCGGGAACGATGTCGGGTGTGCCTTCGCCCGGCCACTGTCTGTTCCGCAGGAGTGTGCGACAACTGTCACGAATTAGCAGAGGAGTATGCAGATGACACCTACGCCGTAGAGCGATTCATCGAGCAGAATCGTAGTTATCTGGAAGGGAACCCCACCGAATTCGCCCGTGGATACAACGCCTGTCTCGGACGCCTGGAACACTTCGTTTCATATCAACGGGAGGGATCGAAGTGACGCGATTCGTCTCGGTCTGTGACCAGTGTGGTGCCGAGTCCGAGGACGTGTACCGGTGTGAGGGCTGCGGGAAGGACCTGACCGGCGTCGAGACCCAGCGGAGGGGATCGGCGTGAGCGGTAAAGAGCGCTGTATCCGTTGCTCGTATCCGAATGACGAGCATCCCGTCGAAGCCAATCTACCCGGCGGTAGTACGCTCACTTGCCGAGAGCCCGAATCACTCGGTAGTGACGATCTACGAACCGACGGCGGTGTCGAGGAGAGCGGTAGTGATCACGAGGAGGCGGGGCAGTCGGTCCTCACAACCGTCGACGAGCTCGTGACGTCGTCCTCTCCCTGGACGTCGCGGCGGGAGGTTCGACAGAAGAGCAAAAACGGGACCGGAAAGACACTCATCCCGCTGTCGAAGGATGAGACCGACCGACTGATCGCCGAGTTGGTCGAAGACGGCGAGATCGTATACTGGCACGGGTGGATCACCCTGAACAACGACCAGCTTCTTCAGACGGCGATCGAGAAAGAGCGGGAGGCTGATGTCACAAGGAAGATCCTCATCGGGAAGCTGAACAAGATCCGTCGCGGAAAGTGGGATTTCCAGCAGGAGAGCCTGGCACGGGAGGGGTCGGCGTGACTTCCTCGAGCGTTAGTGAACGCGACGGTGCGGCCATGGTAGATGTCCCGATGACCGTTGAAAAGGCGTGGCACTTGATTCAGTCAGAATTACCAGTCGCCTCATGGGCTAAGGGGTCGTCAGCCCATGAATTCAGTCTGATTAACGACAAAGGACATTTCGCGTTTACCTTGGTCCCGGACGGGTATCACGAAAGCGCGATTATCTACCGGACGGATTTGGATTATTCCGAGCAGTTACGGCGCGAAACGCTTGATCTCTTATCTACGGGGAGGGATCCCCAATGAGCGTCGAGCGCGCTCGACTCCCGGGGCTCGACCACCCGCCCGTCTCCTGGCCTGTCCTTGCGTGGATCGCCATCCTCGGCTTCGCGTTCGGCGACATCGCGACGACGCTGTATGGCGTCCAGCACACCTTCATCGCCGAGGCCAACCCGCTCATCCTGACCCTGGTCGGGCACGATCCGCTTGGCTTCGTCGTGCTCAAGCACGTCTATCTGGTCTTCGTCGCAGGCTGCTGGCTCTGTACCCGTCGCGGGCCGGCGTGGCTGGCAACGACGCGAGCGGAGGCCGCCGTCCTCGGCGGACACGCTTGCATCCAGGCCGGCGTCGTAGCCTGGAACCTCCACGTCCTCGCGAGCATGGGGGTGTTGGCGTGAAACTCGACGTGCGCGGGCCGCTCCGGGTCGGCGATCTCCTGGAGTATCCGGAGAACCAGCCCGGCGGCGCCGAGGTCCGCCTGATTGCCTGTCCGGCCTGCTACGATCTATTCTACCGACGGGCGGGCGAGCGCGTCTCCGATCACATCCGGACCCACGAGGCGGCGGATTTCGGACTCTCACCCCATCCCGGACCGGATGTCCGAGACGCACAGATGCTGGCCGCCGACGGCAGCGGCACCGTGCTCGTGACGCCGATCACAGCCGGCCATTCGACCGAGGTGTATCACCTTCCCAACGAGGAGGGCGGTGCGCTGTGCAATCGCGCGCCGAATGCGATTCGCAAGCCCTGGGCGCTCGTCGAGCAGCGCGGTCTCGAACGGTGTGGGCACTGCGATCGTCGGATCGGCGATGTCGACGTGGATACTGGCGAGGCAGGAGGTGAGGCCTGAGATGCCCGAGACTGTCACAGTCGTCGACCTGTTCGCGCTGGGAACGACGGCCGAGGGCCATCCCGTCCATCCACTCTACCAGCCAGCGGACGCAGATCTGGAGCCGTTTACGTACGGAGGTGAACAGGCGTGACCGACCGCACCGCCATCCTCGGCTGTGGCAAGCAGAAGCTCGATCTCTCGGGCGAGAAGGGTCCGGTCGCGATCAGCCGGCTTTACACCTCGAACTATTTCGAGCTGAAGCGGGAGTACGCGAAGACCTGCTGTGACCGGTATTTCGTGCTCTCCGCCAAGCACGGGCTCGTCCTGCCCGGTTACTACGTCGAGGACGACTACGACCTCACGATCGAGGACCTCGACGAGGAGGACCTCACCGCGTGGGTTGCCGATGTCAGCAGCGACCTCGGGTTCATCGCCGACCACAGCCCCGAGGACACCCTCGTCATCCTCGCCGGCGAGGACTACTGGTCGCCCCTACACGGCGTCCTGGAGCAGCTACCGAATCCGGTCGAGTACACGTTCGACGGCTCCACCGGAATCGGCGAGCAGATGGGGCTGCTCAAGGACGAGATCGAGGCCGCGAAACAAGGCGACGAGCCCACTAACAAGGCCGACGACGACGGGCAGGCTGGCCTAGAGAGGTGGTCGGCGTGACGTGTGAGACGATCGCCGAGACCGCCGTCGCCGGCTTCGCCAGTCACCAAGCCACCGTCGTCGAGCGCCTGGTCGTCGCGATCGATCGCAACGTACCGTCGCTGACGGTTCGCCACGAGAAAGAACGGGAGCCCGACGATTGGCGCAGGACTGACGGCTACGAAGAGGTCCTCTCGGAGACAGTTGTCACACCCTCGAACTGTGACGGCTCGCGGCGTATCCAGGGCGGTAGTAAGGCCGCCAAGGACCGCGTGATCATCGAGCACCACGACCATGCCCCACGTGCCTACGTTCGACACGAGCGCCGAGAGTTAGCCGGTTGGGAGGCCCAGCGCGCCTGGGAGCTGCACCCAGTGACGGGCGTGGAGCAGGTCGGGAGGAAGTCCGCATGAACAACGACGACGTCCTCTGGACCACGCTCGACAGCTCTGCGTTCGAGGCCGGGATCGAGTACGGCGAGGAGCCAGAGTGGTGGCCCGACGGCGCCTCCGAGCAGCTCATCCGGGAGGCCGCCACGTCCGGCTGCTCCCACTCCCGCGAGCTCGTCGAGGCCCTGGACGCCGAGCGGGCCGAGCTAGCGTCAGACGGCGAGCACGCGGCGCTCTCGAGTTATACCGAGGAGGTGTCCGTCGCGGATGAGTAGTCCTCAGGTCCCGGATCCAGAGACGAAGGAGACGCTCCGGGAGTTGGTACAGCTCTGTAACGACCTTCAGCGACGCGTCAAGGACCTCGAAGAGACCGTCGAGGCGTACGAGGACCTCGTCGAGGTTCGCGGTGTCGAGTCCGTCGACGAGGCGTCGATGAAGGACGTCTGGGTCGCCGACCAACCGGTAGGGCGACTCGTCAACAACGCCGACAAGCGCTCAAGGAAAGCGATCGATCGGATCGAAGAACTCGAGGCCGGCGAGGTGGACGTCGGCGACCTCATCGACGCCGGCGCCGTGGACTCGAACCTCTCGATCCAGACCAAGCTCGCCGAGCGTCGAGCCGGGCAGCTCCACGAGCGGGGAAACGACAAGAATCTCTATCGGGCGACGTACGTCTGGGAGGCGTTCCATGAACACGCCACCCGAGATCGTGGTCGGTTCAAGGTCACCTCGAAACAGGTGCAGCGGATCCTCGAGAAAACCGAGGGTGAATCGTTCCCCACCGATCGGATGACGGTTCAGCGGGTGATGAAGCAGCTGGCGAAACACACCGATCGCGACAGAGACTGCACCGATCCAGAGGCCGACAGCAACCTCGTTGTCTACGATACTCGCCAATCTTCGAACGTGCTCACGGCCGATCGGGATGAATGGAAGGCGTTCTTCGGCGAGCAACACGACGAACTCCTGGTCCAGTCCAACGAGACGATGGACCAGCTCCAGGACGCAACATCGGAGGTTGACGCCGATGATTGAGGAGGTCCGTAACACCGTTGTTACGCACCCCACAGGAGGAGGTGTTACGACCCCGGTTGGGCGATAGCCCCGAACGTATCAGCTAAGACACACTCCACGTTTGTTTCATCTCCCTCTGTTTCTAGCAACTGTCGGTTACTGTGGGGTGTTACGCCTCCGCATTCGCTCCGCTGTTTGGAGGAGCGAAAGGAAGGCGTGAGCTGCGTAACAACGGCCGTTCGCGGTCCGTAACAACGGTGTTACGCTAAACGAGTGATTGTTTTTGTAAATGAGACTTATGCATCGTGCCATTGCCTACGATATCGGCGAGAAACCAGGGAGAGGCCGGTAACACTGTACCCTCTGTTCGGACTGGGAAGTGAGTCTCGACGACCGGGGGACGGAGGGCGGCGGCAGGATCATCGTGATGGCGATCACATCCGTCAGGGTGGACGTTCGCACCCTCGTCGGCTGGTCCGTCAAAGTCGGAGAGTGGAAGATCATCGAACAGGTTGATCTCGCAATTCCTGATGCTGACGCTGAACAGCGTGCCGAGGAGATCGTCGAGGCCGAAGCGGAGGCGTTGGACGCCTGGTACGGAGAGGAGTATTGAACGAGGCTCTGGTATCGGTCATGAGTTCCATATTACGGTCGGGTCTTCTCTGGGAGTCAAAGTGCCACCGTTGGACCCCTCGCCTTTGACTCACCTATACCCCTCCAGTTTACCCGGGGGAGTGGGTTCGACAGGTGGCTTTCCGGGGTTGTCTGAGAAGGGATCATTGGCAGGGTGAAATCTACGGTCATAGGGTGGCGGGTTTTGGGGTGATGATAAACTAATATATCTGCTTTTCCAGTGGCCTTCTTCGGGGTCTATTGGCCCCCCG
>CAZEDI010000023.1:0-30911 GCA_964510865.1 uncultured Halobacteriales archaeon | reverse complement strand
TCTCGAAGAGGAGTCGTCCCACGAGCGTGCTCTTCCCGTGGTCCACGTGGCCGATGATGGCCAAATTTTGGTGCGGTTTGTCTGCCATGGTGGGTGCCTGCGCCAAGAGGCGCTACTGCTCGAATCGTTGGGTAGGTGCAAGTAAAACGATTTCGATACGTATCAGGCGCGTCGCTGCCGCGTCCGGCGGTTTTTCGTGTGAGTGACTGCCACGGGGTCAGGCGGTTCTCACAGATGGCCTACCTGATCGGACGAGAGACCCATTGGGTTCGAGTATATCGTCTCCCTCGGACGATGAGACCAGATCACGTCCTCACCGTTCGGGAAGCCGGGTGAGGTCTGCGAGGATTGCACTCGCCGTTTCCGGGCCGCCTGCACCGGGGCCGGAGAGATTGAGTCGTCCCGCATGTTCCGTCTCGATCTGGACGATGTTCGTCGTTCCGGACACGGCGAGCGTTCCGTGTTCCGGGACGAGTCGAGGGCCGACCCGAACGGCCTGCTTCGTGGCCTCACCGATGAGCCGAATCGTCCGTCCCTCTTCTTGGGCGAGTTCGAGTGCACTCCCCGGGATCCCAGTGATGCCCTCTACAGTCGCGTCTTCGAGGGAAAACCCCCCGTCAGAGAGAACGTTCGCGACGATCACGCATTTCAATGCAGCATCGGTCCCCTCCACGTCGAACGCCGGATTTGCCTCCGCGACGCCGAGGTCCTGTGCCTCGGCAAGCACGTGCTCGTAGCCGAGACCCTCCGTGGCCATGCGCGTGAGAATGAAGTTCGCGGTCCCATTCAACACACCCCTGACCGCGCTCACCTCCGCCGACCCATAGTCCTCAATGGTCGCGATCGCAGGGATGGCGCCGCCGACGGTTGCTTCGAAGCGAATCTCCCCCGCGCTCTCCCTTTCGAGCGCCCTGAGGTCACCGTATCTCTCAGCGACCGGCCCCTTATTTGCGAGAACAACGTGTCTATCCCGGTCGAGGGCGCGTTCTACGTGTCCGAAGCCCGGCTGGGCGTCTCCCAGCGTCGTCGGTGTTGCCTCGACGAGCGCATCATAGTCACACGCGAGAACGTCGTCCGGTTCGCCGTCGCCAACGGTGTCCGTCTCAGCTTTCCGCGTGAGCGCGGTATCGATGTCGATTCCATCCTCGCTACGCACGGACGACGTGGAGTCCGCGAGACCGACGATCGTGTGTCCCGCACCCGCCGATAGCTCGACCACGGATCGGCCGACTGCGCCTACCCCCATCACGGCGAGCCTCACGACTCCACCTCCCCTTCGACTGGCTCGATCACGTGGAGTCCTTTCTCGGTCGCAACCTCACGGAGGTTCGCGAGCGCGTCACCGTTTGTACCGGCTTGGGTTGCCAGACGAATACGGGCACTCGACACGCCCTCCGTCCCTTCAGGGGCAGTTAGGGAGAAATCATCAACGGTCGCGGTCGAACAATCTTCGATGCGTGAAATCGTATCTGAAAGGTCAGTGTCGACGAGGTGGCCGACGAGCAAAACGACCAGCTCCTCACCGTAGCGTTCGGCACCTGCTTGAATTACGTTGATTCCCTCTTCACGAAGCGCCTCGACGATGCCGTCAAAGCGATGCGGATGGCACTCGAGGTCGACCTCCACCGGAATGTGGCCGCGAGGTGTCATCGATCCCCGCTCGTGAAAGATAGAGAGCAGATTGCCACCGTTCTCGGCGATGGGCTCGAGCGCCCGAAGGAGCTCCCCGGGTCGGTCCACGAGCTCCAAGCGAACTGTATACGAACGGAGCGTGTCCTCGGGCTCCTCGCTCATCAACGGACCCCCCGAAAGAGGCGAGCTCGCAGTCGCATACGGGCCCGGAGCGTCCCAGGCGCAATAAACCCTTCATCATCGCCTTTCCACCGGTGGATAGATGGGTAAGCTATCGTGCTGCATGGTTATCCGTCGTCGAGAACGATTCTCTGATCAGCTGTGCGGCGGCCGCAGAGTCGATCACATCCGTGATCTGTGAGACGACCGCGGCTAGTTTGTAGTTCGTCTCCTCAGAAGAACGCGAGGTCCCTCACGCGACGTCGATTTCGACGCCCGTGTCACCCCAGTCCTCGACGGGGAGATGGACCTCGAGGACACCATTGTGGTAACGGGCTGAGATCTCGTCCTCCGCGACGTCGCCGGGAATGGAGATGCGCTCGGCGACCGATCGTCGACGTGCCGAGGTCTCTTCTTCGGCATCGTGTGTCGCGGAGAGGTGGAGCGTCCCGTCCACAAAGCGGAGGTCGATCTCCTCACGCTCGAAGCCGGGGAGATCCGCCGTCACGACGTATTCGTCTCCGTGTTCTGCTACATCTATCCCGAGGTTACGGTCGAGACTACGCCAGTCCTGCCAGTCATCCATCTCGCGACGCATTTGGTCGAAGAGGCGGTCCATCGTCTCAAAGGGGGTGTATCGCATATTCGAATTCACCGGGAGTAGGTAGGCTCGCGAAAACGATAACGGTTGCGTGCTGGATGGTATCCTGGCGCCGATGGTGTCATTATTTCGCGAAGACGTCCCGAGCAGCCTCCATGTCAGCGAGATACCCGAGCGGATAGAAGAGGGCAAGGACGCTAACGAACAAACCAATCGTCCGCCAGCGGGCACACTGGAATTGGGTCGTCCCTTGGGTTCCCGTGCAGGCGAGTACTTCTCCGGACCGCATGAGTACTTCGACGTTCGCCCACAACATGACCACAACGATAACCCCAAAGGAGACCGCAAATCGCATTCGCTCTCTCATTGTCCGCTCAAACGGCCGGTCGGGTTGATACGTCTTGTGGAACTACCGCCCACGAATCAACTACTGACGCCAACACGTCTTTCTCACCGACGGACGTAACACACACAATGGCCAGTGACGACAAGACGATACGCGTCTGGCTGGTCGAGCGCACGTATTCCGATGACGAACAGAACGTCATTATCCTGATCTACGCGACCCCGGACGGACAACGGTACTACCGAAAAGAACGAGCACTCACGTCCTTCACGGACGTGCGGGATACGTTGGCGGCAGTTGACGTCGAACCCCGGAATCTCGGGGACGTCGAGAAGCCGGAAACCAGAACGCGATACGCACACGAGGCACAACGAATGGCGGAGACGCACGATCCTGACGACGTCATCTAGGCCACTCTGCCGGTCGTCCCAGGTGCCCCGGAGACAACCGGTGAGCCAACTAGTAGACCTCGGTACAGGATTCACTCCACGTTCTCGTGATGGGCATCGTTACGCACCGCCAAATTTTCCGCTCGCGTTTCCAATATAGGCCAAATGACTCATCTGTCCCTCTGGCTGGCGCTACTGGGAGGGCTCATCCTCGTGTTGGGCCTGGGAGCAGGCCGGATGCGTCGTCACGGGTATCTGCCATCTGAACCAATCATCGCGGTTGCTGTTGGCATTGCGATCGGTCCGTTCGGCCTCGATATCCTCCATGTGACCCCACTCAGGGAGCCGCTCTCCCTGTTGAAGCACGTCGCCTGGCTTACCGTTGCATTCGCGGTCACGAGCATCGCGCTCCGACTTCCACCGTCGTATCTACGTGAACGGGCGACATCCTTCGCGACGATACTGGGACCGGGAATGGTGCTGATGTGGGTGTGTAGCTCCGCAGTCATCTATGCCGTCCTCCCGATCGACGTGCTTCCCGCACTTCTCGTCGGGGCATCCGTGACCCCGACCGACCCGGTCCTCGCGAACTCGATCGTCGTTGGGGAGACCGCAACCGAAAACATCCCACAGCGACTCAGACGGGTACTCTCGGGCGAGGCCGGTCTCAACGATGGGATCGCCTATCTCTTCGTGTTTCTTCCCATCCTCGTGGCAGCTCAGCCGATCGACGCGGCACTTTCTGCATGGCTCACCCAAACGGTGGTATGGGAGGTCATGGTCGCCGTCACCCTTGGCTTCGTTGCCGGGTCGGTCGTGGGGGTCTTAGAACGTTGGGAGAGTGCGCAGAATTTTCTCGAAGGGACCTCGGTATTCACGATCACTGTGGCACTGACGATCTTCGTCCTCGGTGTGACGAAGCTAGCAGGAACTGACGCCATTCTCGCTGTTTTCGTCACGGCCGTCGCCTACAACTGGCAGGCAGATGTCAGCGACGAGGCTGAGCAACAACAGGTACAGGAGGTGTTCAATCGACTGTTTACGATACCCGTGTTCGTGCTGTTTGGCATGTCTCTTCCCTGGAGTGGCTGGGCTGGGCTTGGATGGCGTGGTCCAGCGCTCCTCGGTGGCATCCTCATTTTTCGCCGTCTGCCAATGGTTCTGGCCCTTCGACGGGGGATCCAGCCACTCGATCGACCCGAGGACACGCTCTTCGTTGGCTGGTTCGGTCCGATCGGCATTGCCGCCGTATACTACGCACTGCTAACGCTGGAGCGGACGGGCGTCGATACGGTCTGGATTGTGGCCAGCCTCATCGTCGCAGGATCGGTCCTGATCCATGGCCTGACGGCCACACCAGCGACACAGCTATACGCTGCGTTGGAAGACTAGACAGGACCGTAGTATCCAGGAATCAACCAGCGCAGAATCACGTCGCCTGTGCGACCTAGAAATAATCGACCGTCGCCGGCAGTTCGAGCTTCATGCCTTTCCGTTCCCGGATCTCCATAATCGTCTCCGTCTGGAGATTATCGGCCATGACTTCGAATCCAGCGTTCTCCGTGTTCCAGGACGCGCGACCTTCGGTTGCGGAGCGAATGTCGGAGGAGAAGCCGATCATCTCCTCGACCGGGGCAATGCCTTCGACGACCATGCGATCGCCTTCCTGGTACATGTCATCGACACGACCACGTCGACCCTGGATTTCGCCGGAGGCCGCCCCCATGTGCTCGGAAGGAACGTCGATACGAACGTCCTGCATCGGTTCGAGCAGTGCGACCCGTGCATCTATCAGTGCGTTGTGCAGGGCTTCGCGAACGGCGGGGATGACCTGTGCCGGGCCACGGTGTATGGCGTCTTCGTGGAGACGGGCGTCATGGAGACGAATGAGGGCTCCCTGAACGGGTTCGGCGGCAAGCGGCCCCTCGCTCAGTGCCTCTTCGAACCCCTCCAGCACTAACTCCATCGTCTCGTTGAGGTGCTGGATGCCCTTCGTGTCGTCGACAACGATGTTGGTCCCGAAGATCTCTTCGACGTTCTGGGAGGTATCCTTGTCCATACCCGCGTCCTGGAGCGCCTCCCGTCGCTCTTGTTCGGGCATATCCATCGTGATCTCACCGAGCTTCATCTGGTCGACGATTGCCTCCGGAAGCGGCTCGACGGTAAGGTAGAAGCGGTTGTGGCGATTCGGCGAGATTCCCTCGACTTCCCGACTAGCCTGACGGGCAGTCTCGCGGTATACGACGATCGGTTCGCCTGTCCGAACAGGGATACCCTGATTGCGTTCTATGCGCTGGGTGACAACCTCGAGGTGCAGTTCCCCCTGCCCACGGACCAAGTGCTCGCCCGTGTCCTCGTTAATTTCGACCTCGATCGTGGGGTCCTCTTTCGATACCTGCTGGAGCACCTCGATCAGCTTCGGGAGGTCGTCCATGTTCTCTGCCTCGATCGACTTCGTGATGACGGGCTCCGAGATGTGCTCGATCGACTCGAATGGCGTCATCTCGACCGACGAAACGGTCGACCCTGCGATCGCATCGTTGAGTCCGGTGACAGCAGCGATGTTCCCTGCTGGAACGTGCTCGACTTCCTCGCGCTCACCACCCATGTAGATCCCGACTGACTGGACTCGATTCGTCCCGGCAGTCCCGGAGACGTAGAGTTCTTGGCCCTTCTCGATAGTGCCAGAGAACACCCGCCCCGTCGCGATCTCCCCCGCGTGGGGGTCGATCCCGATGTCGGTGACCATCAGGACGACCTCACCCTCGGCATCGACGAACTGCATCTGTTCTGCGATTTCGGAATCCGGGTCACCACGCCAGATGCGTGGAATACGGCGGGGTTGGGCGTCAACGGGATTCGGGAAGTGCTCACAGACCATATCGAGCACGACGTCGGATAGAGGAGTCCGGTTATGGAGCTCGTCTCGCTGCATATCGCGCTCGAGGTCGATAATATCGCCAAAGTCGATACCCGTCCGCTGCATCGAGGGCATCGATACGCCCCACTTATAGAGTGCAGAACCAAATGCCACCGTCCCTTCCTCGACCGAGACCGTCCAATCGTCCTGAATCTCTTCCATTTCCTCCGTCATCCCCCGGATGAGCTCGTTGACGTCGCGGATGACGTCGAGGAGGCGCTCTTGCATCTCCTCGGGACCCTCCTGGAGTTCGGAGATGAGGCGGTCGACTTTGTTGATGAAGAGGGTCGGCTTGACTCCCTCGCGGAGAGCCTGGCGGAGCACGGTCTCCGTCTGGGGCATCGCCCCTTCGACGGCATCAACGACAACCATCGCGCCGTCAACTGCCCGCATCGCCCGGGTGACGTCACCACCGAAGTCCACGTGACCCGGCGTGTCGATGAGGTTGATGAGGTGATCATCGCCCTCGTACTCGTGTGTCATCGACACGTTCGCGGCGTCGATCGTGATGCCCCGTTCCTGTTCGTCTTCCTCGGTGTCCATGGCGAGCTGCTCGCCGGCGGTCTCCTCGGAGATCATGCCCGCACCGGCGAGCAAATTATCGGTGAGGGTGGTCTTGCCATGGTCCACGTGGGCGGCGATGGCGATATTCCGGATATGCTCCGGGTGGTCCATCAGCCGCTCGCACTGTTGGACGATTTTCTTGCGTCGGCCCATTATTCCCACTTACCCGACGGCGCGTTCAAAAGGATAGTGTTTCGCGACGGGGAAAACCGAGTGCTAGAGAGTCGCAAAGCAGCCGCAAGCGTCTTGACGGGGCGGCTCTAGTGATTGTCTGTATGGAGTTGTCGGTATCCGGTCCTGGCCCAACGGCTCCCTTCCTTCGAGCTCGAGATCGCTTCGAGACCGCACATGATCTCGACCGGCCCGTCGACGTTCTTGTCCGACAGGACCCCGATGAGCGGACCTGGGTCGGCCACCACGAGGATCGCCACGTCTTGAACATTTCTCGGCAGGCAGCGGGGAGTGCGATGGCGACGGAGCTCGCCCTCCACGAGTATGCACACATGGTCCGCCACGAGGAGGCCCACCCCTCCCACACCCAGTCCATGGAGGAGGTGCTCTTCCTCGCGCTCGCCGGCCGGGAGGTCGAGCGACGCAAGCTCGCACACTGCTATCAGATCGCCAACCACGTCAAGGACATCTACGCCGACGACATCACGCTCGACGTCGGCCCGACGGGGAAACTCGTCTCCTTCCTCGAGTCCGAACTCGCGGCCGCGGTGGCGGACCGCCCGGCCGATGTCCCGAATGAGTGGCACCGGCGAACGCCTGCGGCAGATCCGGAGATTACTGTAATCAACGCTGCGTTTGCACTCGCATTACTCGAACGCCACGACGCGATCGACCCCGAACACCGGATCTACGACCTCGCCGCGGTTGCCGAGGGGGACGCCCCCGAAGTCGACCTCGAGTGGTTCAAGCGCCGGTTCGCCGGCCTGGAAGACGACCCCGACGAGAGCACCCACCGCAAGGCGCTCGTGGACACCGTCCGGAAGTACGTTCTCCGCACCGGCCCACGGGCGGCGGACTAGGAGTGGCCCACCCCGCGGGACAGCCGACGAAGTGGATGCGCGTTGCCTCCGGTTCATATACGTATGCTAACACGTCCCCGGCGGGTCGGGCGGACTGCCACGCTGGCACCAGTAAGCCCGTATCCCGGGCGGGCATCGTGGGTATGGCGGACAAACCGACCTCCAGCACGTTGTTCAGTATCCCTTCCACCTTCGACCGACCGAAGCTCAGCCGCATGCTCTTGGCGTCTTGGCAGCCAGGCGAGCGAATGCTCGTCGAGGTGTTCGTGGAGGACGAGCCCGGCGTCCCCGCCGACCCCCACGCCCCTTTCCGGCAACCACAGGCCTTTCTCGCCTCGCCGCCCCGTTTTCGCGGATGGCCACTGACAAGACTGTACGCGAACTCGCTGAGGAACAGGGCGTCACGATCGGGGCGGGCGGGCTATCCGCGCGGTCGTTCCGGACGTATCCCGACGACCCCGACCTCGGCCAGACGGTCGCCCGGGAGTTCACCGCCGTCACGCCAGGCAACGCGCTGAAGATGGGGCCGCTCCGACCCGACCGGAAGACCTACGACTTCGAGGACGCCGACGTGATTGTCAACTTCGGCGTAGCCAACGACCTCACGGTCAGGGGCCACACCCTCGTCTGGCACAAGCAGACGCCGGGATGGTTCTACCCCTGGGAGTACACGGACGACCAGATCGTGGACTTCCTCCGCGACCACATCCATACGGTCGCCGGCCGGTACCGCGACAAGGTGGACGCCTGGGACGTCGTGAACGAAGCGGTCGCGGACGACGGGACCATGCGTGACTCGGTCTGGTACGACGCCATGGGCGAGGAGTTCCTCGATCGGGCCTTCCAGTGGGCGAACGAGGTTGCACCGGACGCCGACCTCTACTACAACGACTACGAGATCGACGCGATCAACGGGAAGTCCGACGCGGTGTACGAGCTCGTCCAGCGGCTGCTCGATCGAGGGGTGCCGATCGACGGCGTGGGCCTCCAGATGCACGCCTACCCGGCCAACCACCACAGCCGACCGGACCCCGCGTCCGTCGGCGAGAACATCCGCCGGTTCACGGACCTCGGCCTGGACGTCCAGGTCACCGAGATGGACGTCGCCTACGGCCGGAACGAGCAGTTCGACGACCGGCTCGAGCACCAGGGCCAGTACTACCGGGACATCCTGGAGGCGTGCCTGGAGAACGGCTGCGACACGCTCGTCACCTGGGGCGTCCACGACGGGAACACGTGGCTCCGGAGTCGCTATCCCGAGGTCACGGACGACCCGCTCCTCTTCGATGAGAGCCTGAACCCGAAGCCTGCGTACTTCGCCGTCAGGGACCTCCTCGAGAGCCGGGCCTGATCGGCCACCCGACCAACACCCCCTTTCTGTCGCTGACCCCGCTTCGAGCCATGCGCCGATTCGTAACGGCCAACCCCGGGAGGCCAGTGAGTGCCTGTCCGTCGAGGTCGAACAATTGGAGTTCGACACCGAGGAGATCCAGTCGGACGACCACGCGGCGATCGCCCCCCGCGGTGGCTACCTTCGACGAGTCGGGCGGGCCAGTCTTCGTGAGGGCTCCAGGCTCTTCATCGACGCCCTGGGGAGCTTCCCGGGTCCGTACTCGTCGTACGTCTACGGGACGCTCGGGATCGAGCGTGTCGCCGCCCTGGCCCGACGGGAGGACGACGTCCGGGCCCGGTTCCAGTCGGTGCTCGCCTACCGCGACGGGGACGGAACGCACACGTTCGAGAGGGTCGTCATCGGGCCGCATCGGCGCATGCGGACTGACATCTGGCGAGTAGGTTCCTGTGAAACACCGATACCATTGGCACGTCACACGGCGAGTAGCGCGTGAAACGTCACCGCCACCAGAAACCCCTTACCGTTTCCGGGCATACAGTCACTCATGGCCGACAAACCGACGTCAGGAACACTGTTCGGCGTTCCATACAACTTCGACCGTCCCAAACTCGGCAGAATGCTCTCCGCCTATTGGCAGCCAGGGGAGGGAATGCTCGTCGAGAAGCCCTTCGGCATCGGCTACACACTGAACCTCGCAAACTGGCGGTCATGGGTAGTGCTTGCTGTCGTCAGCAGCCTCCTCTGGCTCGAGCGGAGTGAGAGCGAGGAGGGCACAACTGAGGACGAGGAGCCGGTCGAGGTCATGGTCGAAGAATAAGATACCGCACGACCACACCACCCACGTTACCGGCACCCACATGATTTTCCCAGTCTGGAACCCTTTCCGGAGCGATGTCTACTCTCAGAGAACTCGCCGACGAGCGCGGTATTACGATCGGTGCGGGTAGTGTGAAAGCCGATGCCATCAGGAACGACCCGGGGTATCGAAAGACGCTCCGTCAGGAGTTCAACGCAATCACGCCATCACCTGCGCTGAAAATGGGGCCACTTCGGCCCTCGCGGAAGGTATATGATTTCGACGACGCGGACGCACTCGTGAACTTCGGGGTCGCGAACGACATGACGGTCCGTGGTCATACACTCGTCTGGCACAACCAAACCCCCGACTGGTTCATCGGTTGGGAGTACACCGACGAGCAGATTCGCGACGTTGTTCGCGATCACATTCACACGGTCGCGGGGCGCTATCACGACAAAGTCGATACGTGGGACGTCGTCAACGAGGCGGTCGCAGACGACGGGACCATGCGTGACTCGGTCTGGTACGACGCCATGGGCGAGGAGTTCCTCCATCTGGCCTTCCAGTGGGCAAACGATGTCGCCCCGAATGCAGATCTCTATTACAACGACTACGGAGCAGATGCAGTCAACACGAAATCCGATGCGATATACGAGCTCGTTCAACGCCTACTCGATCGGGACGTTCCGATCGATGGCGTCGGCCTCCAGATGCATGCGCTCCACAGCCAACCAGATCCGGACTCGGTCGCGGAAAATATTCGGCGGTTCAAAGACCTGGGTCTCGACGTCCAGATAACCGAGATGGACGTCGCCTACGATCCCGACGACAAACCCGACGATCACCTCGCACACCAGGCAGAGTACTACGGCGACGTGTTCGAGGCGAGCCTCGATGCCGGCTGTGACACGTTGATTACCTGGGGCGTGCATGACGGCCAATCGTGGGTTCGCGAGTACTTCCCGGAGCTGACGGGTGATCCGCTCCTATTCGATGACGGGAAAGATCCGAAACAGGCATACCACGCGGTACACGACGTGTTCGAACGTCGAGACTGAGCACGCGGCAGTTTCCCGTCCAGCTTAGTTTCGGATCGGCGATCGGTATCCCTTTTCCCTCTCCCGTCGCCGTTTGCTCCATGCTTCGGTTCGTGACGACCAACCCGGGGAAGGTGCACGAAGCCACGGAATACCTCCCCGAGACCGTCGAGGAGTATGACTACGACTACACGGAAATCCAATCCGACGACCTCGCAGAAATCGCGGCACATGGAGCTACGGAGGCATTCGAAGCTGCCGATGGTCCCGTGTTCGTCGAGGACTCCGGCCTGTTCGTTGACGCTCTCGATGGCTTTCCCGGCCCCTACTCTTCGTTCGTGTATGCGACACTCGGCATTGAACGCGTCGCAGCCCTGGCACGCTCGGAGGCCGATCAGACAGCTAGATTTCGCTCCGTGATTGCCTACACCGACGGCGACACGGTGGAAACCTTCGAGGGTGCCGTGGTGGGGCGGATCGTCGAACCCAGGGGGACCGGGGGTTTCGGATACGATCCGATCTTCGAGCACGACGGGAAGACCTTCGCAGAACTGCCTACCGAGGAAAAGAACGCCGTTTCCCACCGTGGCCGGGCGCTCGCGACGTTTGCTGACTGGCTTGCCGGCGAGCACACCCCTGACCGTGGCGCGCGCTAATCGGTATACATTGCGTTGAGTCCATCGAGGAGGTATTCAGCTCCGGTTCGTGTCGTGGCGAGCGGGATATCGTGAACGTCACAAATCCGGAGGAGGGCCGAGATGTCGGGCTCGTGGGGCTGTGCGGTGCGAGGATCGCGTAGGAACACAACAGCGTCGATCAATCCCTCCGCGACCTCAGCAGCGATTTGGACGTCGCCTCCCTCGGGACCCGAGCGCTTTCGTTCCACGTCGAGGCCCGTCTCCTCCACTATCCGGGCACCGGTCGTGCCCGTGCCGACGAGATCGACATCCGAAAGAAATGCCTCGTAGGCGCGCACGAGATCGACAATGGTCGGCTTCTCCGCATCGTGTGCGACGAGGGCTACTCGGGTCATAGCTGTCGGGACGACCGGCGCGGTCTAAGGCGTGGCGGTCGGGGCGATAGTTCAGGCCCTCGGGTCCCTATCGGGACCCGGATAGGGTTCCTCGAAACATACCTCGTAGGCAATCTCAGCGTCGAACGTATGGAGAAATGCGGTCGGGGACTTCACGCTCACTGCTGCGTATTGTTTGATCGCGGTGCCGGTCCCTGCTCCGTGGAGGTGCTCCGCGAACGTGAGAAGGTGCCCGGCATCGCCGTGGTATGCGCTTGCGAGTCCCGGATGGTCTCCCGGGGGATGGTCGACGACAGTAACTCGTTTCTGGATCGTCGCTCGCCACTCACGGGCGAGATCCACGTCGGCAACGTCGGCAATAACCACTTCCGCGTCATCCAGTAAGGATTCACTCGCCACGAGCGTAATCCAGGCGTGTGACCTGATCGTGTCGAGTGCTTCTCTGGCACTCCCGCCAACGAGGAGATCGGCAGCAAGGACGTCCGCATCAGCGACAATCCGAGCGATTCGGTCAGTCATTCGGAAGCGGTTTCGTCTCGATGGTGAGCGAGGGTTTCCTCGATCGACTCGAGTGACACATCATACCGACTGGCCTGCTCGAAGAGGCCCTCCCACGACATCGTTCACGTCGCAGCTGACTCGCCCGTACCCAGGAGCGCGGCCCGGACCCGTTCGACCGCGTCCCGCTCTGCGATAACAGCGACTCGATCACCTACTTCGACTTCGGTCCCGGGGAGTGGGATCGTCATGGACTCATCTCGTCGCCCATGGGCGTATATCCGCGCGTCAGTGAGGTCGAGGACCTCCTCGATGGCATGTACCCGCTCACCGATCACCGGCGATTCCTCGGGGATCTTCACCGTGATGAGTCGAAGTTCCTCCGTGAGATCAGCGATGGCGTTGAAATTCCCCCCGAGTAACGCCGTCTTCGCCGCCGTGGCGCCGAGTTGTTCGGGATAGATCACCTCGTCGACCTGGTCGGCGTACTTTTCGTAGATTGCCTTGCGATAGTCACGGTCGATCCGGAGAACAGTTCGACAGCCGTGCTCCACACCGAGCATACACGCGGCGAAGTTCGTGTTGAGGTCCCCAGTCAGGCCGGCGACCCCCCTCGCATCAGCGATTCCGGCGTGTTCGAGGACGTCAGCATTGGCGCCGTCCCCGTGGACGACGGGGAACCCTTCCTCCTCGATACGGTCGCACTTCTCCTCGTCGTTCTCCACGACGACGACATCGTGTCCCTCGACCGCCAAGATACGGGCCGTCCGCAATCCTACCCGTCCACCACCAACTATCAACACGGTCATATATCTCGGTAGGGCTGCGGGGGGTAAAAACAGTTTGTCACAGTTTCACGGAGATATCGGGGAGGTCACTTCACCGTGACGCTCTTCGCCAGGTTTCGTGGTTTGTCGATCGAGCGCCCCTTTAAGGCCGCGACGTGATAGGCAAACAGCTGGAGGTAGACGTTCGCGACTAGCGGCTCCAATTCGCCGAGTTCCGGAACAGCAAACGAGGCATCGAGGAATTTCTCCGCCGGCTCATAGGAACAGGACCCGATAACGGGCGCACCCCGCGACTCGACCTCCTTGACGTTGTTGAGCGTCGCCGCGGGACGTGTCCCCTCCGTGAGCACTGCAAGAACCGGCGTTTCGGACGTCACGAGCGCCAGCGGTCCATGCTTCAGCTCCCCTGCGGGGAACCCCTCTGCGTGATCATACGAGATCTCTTTGAGTTTCAAAGCCCCTTCGAGAGCGACGGGGGCACCGAGTGCACGACCGACGAAGAAGAACGCATCCCCGTCGGCGTATTCCTCAGCGACCGCACGGACGTCGTCCGCCCGATCAAGCACCTGCTGGACAGCGCCAGGAAGGTCCCGGAGGTGGGAAAGAATATCTGCAGCCCGATCAGGGCCCAGCGTCCCGCGTTCGCGACCAACAAACACGGTGAGGAGGGCAAGCGTTGCAACCTGCGACGCGAACGTTTTCGTTGCAGCAACTCCGATTTCGGGGCCCGCTCTAATGTAGACTGTATCATCTGTTTCGCGAGTGACCGTACTCCCTAATGTGTTGGTAACAGCGAGGGTCCGCGCCCCCGCCCTGTTGGCCTGTCTGACAGCGTCAAGCGTATCCGCGGTCTCGCCACTCTGCGTGACGGCAATAACGAGGGTCCGCCACGGATCACGCCCACCCGTAAACGTGTATTCGCTCGCGATTTCGGTTGTCACACGGACATCCGCGTGACGCTCGAGCAGGCGCCTGGCGTATAACCCGGCGTGGTAGGAGGTCCCCGCTGCGACGATCTGGACCTCCTCGAGCGAATTGAGATACTCCGTGGGAAGGGATACGCCGAGGTCAACCGACCCATCGAGCTGGTCGACCCGTCCAGAGAGCGTCTGGCGCAGGGCGCGAGGCTGCTCGTGGATCTCCTTGAGCATATAGTGCTCGTAGCCGCCCTTTTCCGCTGCATCGGCTTCCCAGTCGACAGTCCGGATCTCTCGCTGCACGGACTCGCCGTCCTGGTAGATCGATATGCCATCATCCCTGACGTCGGCAACGTCTCCGTCTTCCAGATAGGAGACCTCCCGGGTGTGATCGAGGAACGCCGTCACGTCGCTCGCCACGAAATTTCCCCCAGTACCATAGCCGACAACGAGGGGACTATCCTGTCGTGCAACGATGATTCCGTCGTGGTCCGTAGCGACTGCGGCGAAGGCGTAACTCCCTTCGAGGGAGGTGATTGCCGCGTGGACCGCCTCACGGAGGGAGGCGCAGGATGCACGTTCCACTTCGAGCAGGTGGGGAATGACCTCCGTGTCGGTTTCGCTCTCGAAGACGTGGCCGTCATCCTCGAGTCGGGAGCGGAGCTCGTCGTAGTTATCGATGATCCCATTGTGAACGACGGCGATGTCACCACTGCAGTCCGTATGGGGATGCGCGTTCACATCCGTCGGTTCACCGTGGGTACTCCAGCGGGTATGACCGATTCCACAGGTTGCCTCGGACCCATCGGGGAGCGAGAGGTCGTCGATTTCGCCTGATTGCTTGTATACTTCGAGTGAGTGATTCTGGAGAGCGACGCCCGCGGAGTCATACCCTCGGTATTCCAAATTCTTCAAGCCAGTCGAGACCACGGGGAGTGCCGCAGAATCCCCCACATACCCGACGATCCCGCACATATTAGCCCCTCCTGACGATGGCTCCATCGGGGATACGGCCATCCACTGTCGCCCCATCCTGGATAGTAGCACCGTTACCGACGACCGCACCTGCTTGGAGTGATACCCCGCCGCCGAGACTTGCCGTGTCGCCGATGACACCCCCGAGGGTTACGCCCGGGTACAGCGTCTCGTCGACGACGACATCGGCTTCCCCGCCCGCCACTGTCGCGTTTGCCCCGACTCGAGCACTCTGACCGACGACGCACTCCGTCAGGACAGCGCCAGCTTCGACGACCACATCACCGAAAATCACCGTGTTTTCGATCACCGCATTTGGACCAATGGTGACGTTATCGCCGATAGCGCTCCCATCCATGATGATCGCGCCTGGACCCACCCACGAATCGGCGCCGATGGCCACTGACTCCGTGATCGTCGCTCGTTCGTGGCGGTGAGCTGACGGCTCCACGTTATCGCCGTCCCTGTCGAGCACGCTCGCGGTCACGTCGATCACGTCCCAGAGATAGGATACGTCCAACCAGGTCCCCCGATAGCGGACGGCCCGGACGCGATCCAGGTCAGCTAATCGATCCAACGTCGCCGTGATCGCCAGCTCCCCTCCCGTTTCCGTTCTACGGATCTCATCAAAGATACCAGACGTAAACCGGTACACACCAGCATTGATGAGCTCGGACGGAACAGCGTGCAGAGGCGGCTTCTCCTCAATGCCCACCACGTGGTCATCTTGTACCTCGACGACCCCGTAGGCGCTTGGCTGTCGGGTCCGCGTAACCGAGACCACAGGGTCTTCCCCCGGAGCAGCAGCTACCTGATCGATCAATCCTGGGTCGATAATCCGATCCCCATTCAGGACGAGGAATGTGTCGTCGACCAATCGCTCCGCCTGGAGGATCGCATGGCCGGTTCCCAGCTGCTTCTCCTGAATCGCGTATTCGATCGTGATCCCCCAGTCGTCGCCATCCTCGAAGTGGCTCTGGATCCGCTCGCGTTCGTAGCCGACGACGAGCACGACCTCTTCGATGCCGGCGTCCACGAGCGCTTCGACGACGTGCTCGAGCAAGGGCCGATTTGCCACCGGGATCATCGGTTTCGGACGGACCTCGGTCAACGGTTCCAGCCGTCGACCTTCGCCTGCGGCGAGAATAATAGCCTTCATTTGTACTATATGTAGATGTGAGAGGGTATGGTGTTTTGGTATGGCGTGATTATTCCTCGGTCAACACACTGGGGAGGAAGCGATCCTCCCGTGTAGCGATTCGGTCGTCGTATTCCACGAGCGAGGTCAGGATGTCTCGAATGCCCTCCTCGAGGGTCTGGCGCTGTCCCCCGATAAGTTCGAGGAAGCGGTCATTGGCCATCTCCATCTTGTGCTCTTCGTCTTCTTCGCGCGGGTTCTCGAAGTGCTCGACGTCGGCTGTGAGGCCGAACTCGTCACCGACATCGGAAATCGTCTCTGCCAACTCTACAATCGCAACCGGACGCGTGACCTGATTGTAGACGTCGATCCCACCGCTCTCGGCACCGCCTCCGTGTCCAGTCTCGACCACACGAACGAGACTCTCGACGGCATCCTCGAGACTGACCATCGGCTTCCGTTGTTCCCCTTTCCCATAGACCGTCAGGGGGTACCCCGCGACCGCTTGGGCGCAGAATCGATTCACGACAGTGCCGAAGTAGTAGTCGAAATCGAAGCGAGTTGGGAGATCCGCCGTACGTGTTTCAGCCGTCTCAGTTCCATACACGATGGCCGTCCGGATCTCGGTGATAGGCTGCCCCCAGTCGGTCGTAGCGAGGCGCATATTGGCGTTATCGAACGATTTTTCCGCGTGATACCAACTGCCTCCCATCGCCGGAAACGGAATATCGTCCGTGCCGCCACCACGATCGACCTGCAGCCCACCTTCCGGGATCGGAAAGTGGGGGGCGCCGTAGATCCCCGTCGTTGTGGTTTCCACGAAATGGGTGTCAGCGAGACCGTTCTCGTTGAGGCCGTGGAGGAGGTTCACGTTCATCGCAAGGTTATTCTGCTGCGTATAGAGTGCTCGCTCACCGTTGATTCCCGCATATGGGGCACTCGGCTGGGCCGCCAGATGGAGAACAGTGTCCGGCTCGTGTACCGTGAACAATTCGTCCACGCGATCCCGGTCCGTAAGATCCGCCTCGACGTAGCTCAGATTGGGCTCGGCGTCGTAGCGTACTGTAGGATCGTCCACAGGGATCGCAGAAACGCTGCCGACTTCCTCTACCCAGTTCCGTCTAGCTCCGTTGTCGACGCCGATTACACGGTCGTCTGTCCGTTGTGCCAGTCTGAGAGCCGTCGGCCAGCCGAGATAGCCGTCGGCACCGGTAATGAGAACGGTCATCTGTAGTTACTCAATTTCTGAGTAACTTACTAAAAGCTTTCCCTCCTCGGAGACACACTCCAAGACGACGCGTGGACGACGCCAATCCGTACCAAACACATACTCGTCGAGAGATACCCTGATCACTTCAGGAGGAAGGTGAGAAAGAAGCCCGCTGTCGTTGCAAGGGCGATCGCTGGCCCGCCTCGCTCGTACGCTTCCGGGAGTATCTCGTCCGCGATCGCGGCGAGGACTGCACCTCCCGCAAACGACCGGACAAAGGCGAGTGTGGTCTCGTCTGCATCTGCGAACAGGACGTTCCCGACGACAACGGCGGCAAGCAACACACCACCGACGATTATCCACAGACCGACGGCGTACTGTTTGGACCGTCCTTCCTCAACCAGAAACTCCGAACTGTCGAGGGCTTCCGGGAGATTGGATGCGAAAATCGCGGCGAGGAGGGCGAACGGGCCCGGGCCTGTTGCTCCAATGAGTTCGATGCCGAGGGCAGTGTTCTCGGGCACTCCATCCAGCGTGACACTGGCGGCAAGCGCAATGCCCGACGCCTCGTCACCGCCATAGTGTTCGTCGACGAGCCAATCAACAAGGGTGAACACGGTCGCACCGAGAAACAGGCCGAAACCAGCGATTATCGGCCCACCTTGTGCAAATGCATCATCAAATAGTTCGAATGCGAGTGCCGTGATCAATGCACCACTCGAAAACGCGAGTGTATTGCCCACGATCAGGCGAGGAATGTCGAAGTAAGCACCGACGATCGCCCCGAATACTAGTCCGCTCGACGCGATGAGGCCGAATACGACAACCGCTTCCATGATACTTCAGAGTGAATTTACCGATCGTCGTTCAGCCGATCCACCGGATGTCCGTGACTGGATGCGGAATTTCCCAGACGTCGGATACGGGTGGTATTCACGAGATGATCAGCAGACGCCGTGCGGATCGGTGATCAGCTATCGACACCGGGCAGAGCAAACTCGAGTTTTCGTGGCTCAAGGCTCGTAGTCCGGGGACTGCACCTCGATCGTGTCGGCGACGTGGTCAAGCTGTTCTCCTATGGTCGCGACGAGATCATCGAGCGTCGCGATACCAGTCAACTGTCCCTCGTCGTCGACGATCGGGATCCTGCGGACGTCGTGCTCATCGATCGTTCGCGATAGTTCCATTGCCTCCTTGTCTTCGTGTATCGTCACCGGATCGGCAGTCATCACCGATTCTACCGGCTCCGTACCAACGTTCTCCTCCTCGGTGACTGCCATCGCGATATCACGGTCGGTGACGAGTCCGACCGGCATCCCGTCTTCGACAACCACGATCGATCCAACGTTTTCCGAGCCAAGCACGTCGACAGCGTCACCGACCGTCGCATCCGGAGGGATCGTCACGACCTCCTCCGGGCCCAGATGGCCAACAGGCATATGACGTATCGTTCGCTCTGGCTGTCGGTCAGTATTGTCCCTTCATGCGCATGGCGTTAATCGGCGACTGAGGGTGGCTTAGAGGAAGTCACGGACTTCAGAATACCACATGTCGTGGTAGTCGACGTTTCCCACACGCTCTGCGATCTCAACTGCCAGCACGTGCCAGCATTGCTGGTCCGGGTCCTCGGGATCGAGGTTGTACTCGGCATCTTTGCATGTACATCCTCCGGCCTCGACGATGTATTCGTCCTTGTGACCGACAACGACTGTGAAGTCCTTGTACTCCTTGACGCGTTGCTCGCTCACGGCGTCGACTGCTCGCTGGCCACGATCGCCGTGCAGGCCAAGCAGCCCCTCGACTGCCTCGGGGGTGAGTTCACCAGCATCCTCGAGTTCGGCATGCCAATCGTTTCCGGACGCCACGCACACGCTTCGCCCCCTACCGTAAAAACCGGTTCGGTGACAATGACGGAGGATCTACCGGGAAGACCCGGAAGGGAGCCGTTTTCAACCAGGCGACCCGATCGAGGTTCATGCACACCGTCGAAGAAGGCGCCGTGTCGATTCGCGTCCCTGAACAGACGAAGGGCGCGGGCGAGGGCGTGTTCTATAACCCGGAACAGGAGCTCAACCGGGACCTCACGGTCGCGGTACTCCGACGGTATCGGGAACAGGACGGCGTCGAGAGCTACCTCGATGCCATGACGGCATCTGGAATCCGTGCGGTCCGGGCCGCGGCTGCGGACTTCGACGTTACCGCGCTCGACGTTCGACAGGACGCAGTCGATCTTGCCAGGGAAAACGTCGCCGCTAACGATCTCACCGCAACCATTCGCCGACGTGACGCGAACGTCGACCTGCATCAGCAGAGATACGACGTGGTAGACATCGACCCGTTCGGTACCCCCATCCCGTTCGCCGATGCCGCCTTCCACGGAACACAGGACCTACTGTGTGTCACCGCGACCGACACCGCACCACTTTGTGGTGCGCACTTCGAGCCAGGAATCCGTCGATACAGCACCGTCCCCCGGAATACGGAATACCACGCGGAAATGGGCGTGCGTGTCCTCCTCTCTGCACTCGCTCGCACGGGTGCCAGATACGACGTCGGTATTTCCCCGTGCTTCGCCCACGCAACGCGTCATTACGTTCGCGTATACCTCGAACTAGAACGGAGTGCTAGCGACGCTAATTCGGCCATCGACACGTTAGGCTATGTTCATCACTGTCAAACATGTCTTCACCGTGAGGCGGATTATGGATTGATCGCTGACCCTCCCGACAGCTGTCCGGGATGCGAAGGTGAGCAGGTCATTACTGCCGGACCGATCTGGCTCGGACGGACAAGCGATCCGGACATCGTCGCCGACATCGAAGGCTGTGTGACTGAGGATCTGGGGACGGCCATGCAAGTACGACGACTACTGGAAACGATCAAAGGTGAGCTCGATACCCCGACGCATTATGACCAGCACCGGCTCTGCAAACGGTGGAATCGCTCGGCGGGGCCCATGGACGAATTCCTGGATGCGCTCCGCGATGCAGGCTACCCCGCATCCCGGACACACTTCGGCGGAACAACAGTGAAGACCGAGGCCGACGTCGCAACAATCCGCGAGGTAACCGCGTGAATCGGACGGCAATCCACGAACGCATCGAAGAGGGGAAAGTCGCTCTCAGGCTCGCCCGGCAGGCGGACGTCCCCTTCATGGCAGCGGCGATCGCATATTACGCGTTTGTCTCCCTCCTTCCAGCCCTTCTTTTGGCGGTGTCGATCGGCTCACTCCTCGGTGGAGAGGAGATCACCGAGCAGGTGCTCACAGCGAGTGCTGACGTCCTCACCCCTGCAGGCCAGGATGCTCTCGCGAGAGCTATCACCGGAGAGGGGGGTCGTGGGGAAGCGACAGTCTTCGGTATCCTCCTCCTCGTCTGGTCGACGACACGGGTCTTCCGCGGGCTAGACAAGGCCTTCTCGAAAGTCTACGGGACGACGACCGAGTCCGGCTTCGTCAACCAGGTCGTCAACGCAACGACCGTCCTCGGCTCCATCGGCATCGCCATACTCGGTATGATTGTACTCGGTGGAATCCTGGCAACCGCAGTTCCAGACCGAGGTGAGACGGTCGGCTTCATCGGGCTCCTCGTCGGACTCGTATTCGTGTTCTTCCCGCTCTACTACGTCTTCCCGGAGTCCGACATTGACATCTCAGAGGCGGTACCGGGAACCGTCGTCGCAGCGATTGGCTGGGTTCTCCTCCAGGGAGGATTCCAGATTTACACGGACGTCGCTCCGCGGTATCAGCTCTATGGTGTTATCGGAGGGGTCCTGATGCTCGTGACCTGGTTCTATCTGGCGGCCGGTCTACTCCTCGTCGGGGCGGTCGTGAATCCCGTCCTCGCGGGTGTCCCGAATCGGCAGCTACAACATGACGGGCAGAGTGAGTAACTATCGACGAGATGGACGACTCCGACGAGGCGAGTGAGTCCACCCCCGCTCGTGACCACCCGGAGCCCGAGGACGACGACCTCGCCACCGAAACTGATCGCCGCCTCGATCGAGATTTGCAGGCTCTCCGCGACGAGCTCACTGCCCTGGAGGAAGAAGTCCACGACCGAACCGTTCACCGCGCCGAGGTCGAACAGGATCTCCGGCGATACATCCGCCGTCGGATCCGCCGTGGGAGGGCCAGGGGATGGGGCCCCTACCTCGTCCTCCTCTATGGCACAGTTATGACGCTCGGCGCGTTTCACTACCTCTCTGGGGGATGGGCGATCCTCGCGATGATCGTGGTGTGGCTCTCGACGCTTGGGCTCTACACGTTCATGGTCGTGACTGGGTTCGTGTTCACGATTCTCGGGGTGCCAGGACGTCTACTCGACCGCATTCGAAATCGACGGTCGTAACATGTCGTACTCCACTACTGTGGCACCGCTAGTCAGTCGGGACATCGGCGTGACGGAAGCGCTTCGTGACATCCTGCCCCCGCTGGTCCGCGAAGCCTTTGCTGTTCTCACACACCTCGGGGACGCCCCGGTCTTGTTTGCGTTGCTCTTTCTCTACTACCTGTCCGGCGACCGACACCGGGGTGCAACAGCACTCAACATCCTGCTCGGTGGATTCGCGCTTTTCATCGGCCTCAAGCATGGACTCGGCCTCGCTCGGCCGCCATCGGATCTACACGTCCCCATCGAGACCGGGTTCGGCTTCCCGAGCGGCCACGCCTTTGACGCAGTCGTCGGGTTTGGTCTTCTCGCCGTCCTGCTGGATGTCGGCACCCGGCGAGCGCGGTATGCCCTGGCAGGTGCAGGAGTTGTCATCATCGGCTTCTCGCGCCTCGCTATCGGTGTTCACTATGCTGTCGATGTTCTTGCGGGGATCGGGCTCGGGCTAGTCTACCTCCTTCTCGCCCTTCGACTGACTCACTGGGACCCAACTCGAGGTCTTGTGATCGCTATCGTCCTCTCGATCGGCGCACTGGGACTCGGCGCCTGGCGGGGCATCGTCGTGTTACTCGTCGCTCTTGCCGTCACCATCGGCCACCGACGCGTCCACGGCAAACGCACTGACGCATACGCTGACTGAGAGCAGAACCTGAAACACGGTCGCTACCGTCTGTGCGTGGACCGGAAGAAATCGAGTGTGAGTAGAACGACGTCAGAACGTCTCGAGGTAGCGCTCCAACTCCCACTCGCTGACGTCGACCAGGTACTCCTGGAACTCTTGGCGCTTGGCCTCGACGAACTTCTCCGACGTGTGTGGCCCGAGCGCATCCATCACGACGTCGTCCGCTTCGAGTGCCTCGACCGCCTGACCCAGATTCGCCGGGAGCGTGTCTATACCGTATTCGTCGCGCTTGGCCTCGTCGAATTCGTAGATGTTCTCCCTGACAGGGTCAGGAGCCTCGAGATCGTTCTCGATGCCATCCAGCCCAGCGTGAATCATGGCTGCGAAGGCGAGGTATGGATTACACGAGGGGTCTGGTGACCGGAGCTCGATCCTGCTCGCTGCGGGGACGCGTGCCGCAGGCTTGCGAACGAGTGCCGACCGGTTGACGTCTGACCAGGCGATGTAGACTGGGGCCTCATAGCCGGGGACAAGACGCTTATATGAGTTGACTGTCGGGTTCGCGACCGCCGTGATAGCCGGGGCGTGCTCTAGGATGCCCGCCAGGAACTGCTTCGCGGTCCCCGAGAGGTTGAACTCGTCGTCATCGTCGTGGAACGCGTTTTCGCCGTCCTCCGTGAACAGCGACAGGTGGGTGTGCATGCCCGATCCGTTGATCCGGGGGATCGGTTTCGGCATGAACGTCGCGTGGAGATCGTGCTGTGCCGCGATAGCGCGGACCACCGATCTGAACGTTGCGACGTTGTCCGCAGTCGTGAGAATGTCGTCGTACTTGAAGTCAATCTCGTGCTGCGACTGGGCAACCTCGTGGTGGGAGGCTTCGACGTCGAACCCCATCGACTCCAGCCCATAAATGATGTCCCTGCGGACGTCCGTCGCTAAGTCCTTCGGGGCGAGGTCGAAATAGCCACCTGTGTCGGAGTAGTTCGTCGTCGCGTTACCGTCCTCGTCCTCCTCGAAGAGGAAGAACTCGGGCTCGGGTCCTGCGTTGACCGTATAGCCGAGATCTTCAGCACGGGCGAGCGCGTTCTTTAGAACACGGCGGGGATCGCCCGCGAACGGCTCACCGGTCGTGGTGTCGTGGACGTCACAGATCAGGCGAGCGCTTCGACCACCCTCTATCTCGTCGGAATCCCGCCAGGGTAAGATCGCGAAGGTGTTCGGATCCGGTTCCAGACGCATGTCCGACTCTTGAATTCGAACGAATCCGTCAATAGATGAGCCGTCGAAGTAGATCCCCTCCGTAAAGGCCTTCTCGGCCTGGTCTGCGGTGATCGAGACGTTCTTTACTGTTCCCAAAATGTCCGTGAACTGCAACCGGAGGAAGTCGACGTTACGCTCTTCAATCCGTTCGAGCACGTCTTCCTCCGCCGGCGTCAAGCCGTCGCTTCCGTTTGTCATGTTTATCGACGTTCTGAGCGAATAGCCCGGACACTAAAACCCTGCTGTTCTGCGCAAATCTTCCACCGTGGCCCGAGAATTGGATATTCGTAAAGTTCTAATCCCCCGGGAACTTGGGTAGGTGTAATGACGTACGAACATCTCGACGCCAGGCTCATTAACGAACTCCTCATGGATGGGCGGGCCAGCCTCCGGAGCCTCGGCGAGGAACTCGACGTCTCAGTTACCACCGTCTCGAATCACCTCTCGGACCTCGAGGAGGATGGTGTCATCGACGGGTACATGCCGGCCGTTGACTACGAAAAACTCGGATACGACGTCACGGCAATTATCCAATTGAAGGTCGAGGGGAACTCTCTTCCGGATATCACGGACAGGCTTCAGGATCACGATCAGATGGTATCGGTCTACGAGGTCACTGGCGATTACGATATTATTGCGGTCGCCAAGTTCGAAGACACCGACGATATGAACGACGAGATCAAGTCCGTGCTCACTGATCCCGATATCAATGAATCGAATACGTCGGTTGTGCTCGACGCACCCGTCGAGAACCGTCAGTTCTTCCTTGACGTCCCCGAGGCGTGACCGGATTTCCGTGTCACCTCGTCTATTCCTCTTGAGCGAGATAGGTAGTTAGCTATCGACCCTCCGACGCAGTCCGCAGAGATCACCTGGAGCATCCGTCGAACCGCAGGAGACTGACCGATCACTCTGTGATCCCCACCTGCTGGGAAGTGTAAATCCGCCACTCCCCTAGACGTTTTTCTCCCTCGCGGCCGCGACATTAGTCATGCCCCATGATCGCACGCGCCGAGAATTCCTGACGCTCGCAAGTACAGCCGCGGTGGGTGGGATCGCGGGCTGTGCCACACCGTTTGGGACACAAGTTGGGTCGACGCCGACCGAAACCGCCGATTCGGAACCCACTACCACCGAAACCACACTATCCGACGGTGCGAGCGTTTACACCCAGGCCTACAGAGCGGTCATCGATGCGGTCGTGTTGGTGCAGGTCCATACCCCGCGGGGCCGGGGGCATGGTTCCGGTTTTGCGTACCGATCAGATGGCTACATTGTTACGAATCAGCACGTCGTCGAGGGTGGCACACGGATCGACATCCGCTTTAACCAAGGTGAGTGGCGGACTGCCGAGGTCAGTGGGACAGACGTATACTCCGATATTGCTGTGTTACAGGTCGACTCGATGCCGGGGTACGTCGAGCCTCTCGAGCTCGTATCAACGGATCCGCCGATCGGTGCACGAGTCCTCGCGATTGGGAATCCCTACGAGTTTGATCGAACCGTTTCCGCGGGGATCGTTAGTGGCGTGAACCGGTCGATCCAGGTGAACCCAAACACTCGTGGAGGCTTTTCCATTCCCGACGCCATCCAGACCGACGCTGCAGTGAATCCGGGGAACAGTGGCGGCCCGCTCGTGGACATGAACGGTGAGGTCGTCGGAATTATCCGCTCAGGCGGGGGCGAGAACATCGGCTTTGCTGTCTCCGCGGCACTCATCCAGCGGGTGGCTCCAGCACTTATCGAGGATGGCGAATTCAGGCATTCGTACATGGGTGTAAGCCTCGCCCCTGTCTCGCCGGCAGTCGCAGAGGTCAACAATCTCGAGGAACCTCGGGGGATCATGGTTGCAAGTGTTGCGGATGGGGGACCATCCGATGGTGTGCTCCAACCGCGAACCGACACGCGCATCGTCAACGGTACCCGGGTTCCCGTCGGTGGCGACGTGATCGTCCGACTCGACGACCAACGGATGGACACGCTCGACGACCTCTCAACGTTCCTCGCACTCCAAACCCGGCCTGGAGATACGATCGACGTGACAGTGATCCGCGACGGGGAGCGTACAACGGTCTCGCTCACACTTGGAGAACGGCCGATGCCCAACACGACGTGAGCATGTGTCCCGTGTACCAGGTCGACTACTGGATCGATGTCGGGCGGTAACTCCCCGCCAGGAGCCGCAAAGGGGCGGGTTCGAAGGCTTTATCCGGAACGTCGGCTTCCCAACGACTACTATGGCCGAGAAGCCCGCCTCCATGTACAGGGAGATCAACAAGCCTCCCTATACCCGCAAGGAGTACATCACGGGCATCCCGGGATCGAAAATCGCCCAGCACAAGATGGGCGACCTCGAGACCGAGCCCGAAGAGTACCCCGTCCAGATCAGTCTCGTGACCGAAGAAGAGTGCCAGCTCCGCCACGACGCGCTCGAGTCCGCCCGTTTGAGCGCCAACCGTCATCTCATCAAGGAGCTCGGCGAGGGGAACTATACGATGGTGCTTCGGAAGTTTCCCCATCACGTCCTCCGAGAGAACAAGCAGGCAACCGGTGCGGGTGCGGACCGTGTCTCGGACGGGATGCGCCAGGCGTTTGGCAAGCCCGTTGGGACTGCAGCTCGCGTGCCGGCGGGTGACCGGCTCTACACCATTTACTGCACCGCTGACCAAGCTGCCGTCGCCAAAGACGCCCTCCGTCGCGCCTACAACAAGATTTCTCCCCCGTGCCGTGTTGTCGTCGAACGGGGCGAGGAGCTACTCCTTTCCTAGCGGGTCTACAGGCGGAGCAGGCCGAGTGTCCGAGTGTGTGACCCCGAGGCGATTCACTCGGTGCGCTCGACGGAAACCCGGACACTCGTTGTGTGTCACCCCTCCAGAACTGACGCCCGGTGTATGCCGTACGAACAATTATATGTGTTAGCGTGGTACGCGTTGGCATGTACCGAGTCCTGATGCCAATCGACGAAAGCCAGGCACGGAGTCAAGGACAGGTCAAAGCAGTACTCGATCTCGCACGGGAGACAGAGTCCCTCGGAGTGTGGATCCTCCACGTGTTCGAGGACGCCGACGAAGCCCGGACGACGTCCCCAACGGATCTTCCGACGGGCGAACAAGTAGAGGAGGAACTCCTGGATGCGGACGCCCGCGTCGAAACGATCGAGCGCTACGGGGATCCGGCCGAGGAAATCCTCACTGCAGCCGACTCCATGAACGCCGATATGATACTTCTGGGTGGCCGGAAGCGATCACCACTCGGGTCGTTCCTGTTCGGGAGCGTCAGCCAGGCGGTCACGCTCGATGCATCTCGACCTGTCGTTGTGACTGGCGGCATTGACGAGCGCGAACGGCCGACGCATCGCTGTCAAACCTGTGGGGAGACTTATACAACGGACCGTTCTGCCGAGATCAGTACCTGCCGGAGTTGTGGTGGGACGAGCGTCGAGGCGATCGGGTGATCCGTTCGGTCGTCCTATCATCCAGGATGCCATCAACGAGCCCGGAATACCCACGCTATTAGGCGAAAGAGTTATTCGCTTTGATTGTGATTGTCTAGCAAGCGATGATGGCGTGTCAGAACTGCGGCCAGCGCAGTGATTGGGTGGGAGACGACAGCGAGTGGTCTCCCCTGCACGAAGGCGGAGTCGTCGCCCTCGGATTCGTCGAGTGTGACCGGTGCGGTCACCGCCAACGGCTCGAGTGAACCAGCAGTCCTGCTCGTTCCTCCCGTGAGACGAACCCGGGAGCGACGGGTGTGGACCCGAGGGGTTTTGTCCAGGGGTTCGTATGGCCCTGCATGATCGACCTCGCGGTTGCAACCCGGGAGGAGACCTACGAGCGGATGCAAAATCCCCTTGCTGAGCGAGGGATTCGAGCACGTGCGATTCGAGTCAGCGAACGCACACTCGACCTCGCCACTGACGAGTTCGAGGGGATCGATGTGGGCTTCGTCTTCCCTCCACGACTCATGGAGGGTGGGGTCGTCGATGCCCTCCTCGACGTCCCCTGGGTGAACGACCGCGACGCTATCCTCACCTCGCGAAACAAGGCCGAGGTGCTCGCCACGCTCGGAAAGACCGGCATCCCCGTTCCGAAAACGATCCTCGTCTCGAATCCCGTGGACGAGGCTGATCTCAGGAAGGCCTATCGAGCGCTCGATCCGCCCGTCGTGGTCAAACCAAACTCGACAACGCGGGGGGTTGGCGTGGCGAAAGCCACTGATCTCGATAGCTTCCTGGGTATCTGTGACTACCTCGACCTCGTCCACGATTATCGCGCCACCGGCGACAAAGCCTTCCTCATCCAGGAATACGTCCCTCGGGCCCGTGACTATCGAGTCATGGTGATCGACGGAGAGTATGTTGGTGCAGTCGAGCGACGACTGCCCGAGGACGCAATCGCAGAGGGTCGATGGAAACATAACGTTCACCGGGGCGCTGAGGCGAGCGACGTGACGCTGACCGACGAATTGCGAACGCTTGCCGAGCGTACGGCGGATACGGTGGGGATCGATTGGCTCGGTGTGGACCTCCTGGTGAACGAGGATCGGGCACTGGTGAACGAAACGAACGCCAGGCCGACGATCGATGCCGAGACAAAGTACGAACCGGACTTTTACGATAGGTTAGCCCGGTTGATCGAGTCGCGAATCGAATGATCAGGGAAACTGTCCGGGATCGTGTCACTATCGCACGTTCGATCCTCCACTCAAAGTGAGAACACCCGGCCGGACTCAGGAGACGTCGATGTCAGCGGAGTCGTCGACTCGCTCGAACGTCACTTCGAGAACGCCGTTGTTGTACGTCGCGCTGGCGGACCCTTCGTTGACGGCAGCTGGGAGCCTGACCCGCTCGTCATAGCGTCGCTCCCCGTTCGAAGCGGTGATCGATAACGTCCGCCCGTCGCACTTGAGATCGATGTCGTCTTTCGTGACGCCCGGAAGATCCGCCACTAGACGAATCGTGTCGTCGTATTCGTGGACATCAACGTGGGTATCATTCCCCCCACCCATTGACGCGGTTACGTCCGCGTCCTCGACGCCCATCATCTCCTCCATGAGGCGTTCGATCTCCCTGAAAATATCGTCGAAGGGATCGTCGGAGTTCCGTCTCATATGCGGGCGTAAGCAAGCCGCCCGGATAAGGGTTCGGAACACCCAGACTAGCACTGCAGTCTGCGGGTCGAGCGGCAGGGAATTTCGGGGACGGAGGTTCCAAAAGCGCTTTACCCGGAACGCGACCAGTTTCATCCAAGAATGACCACTCCGGATCACGTGACGGACGGTGGCCCGATTCGAATCGGGCTCAATGGCTTCGGCCGGATCGGTCGGAGCGTCCTCCGGGCAAGTCTCGACGATCCCCGTGTCGACATCGTCGGAATCAACGACGTGATGGAGAACGACGAGATGTGCTACCTCTTCGAGTACGATACCGTCCACGGGACTGTCGACGACGTTTCCCTCGAAGACGGGACACTCGTCGTCGGCGACCAGGCGATCCCGCTGTTCGATACACAGGACCCTGCAGAACTCCCTTGGAACGACCTCGACGTCGACGTGGCCTTCGAGTGCACCGGCATCTTCCGGACGAAGGAAGACGCCAGCAGACACCTGACCGCCGGCGCGGACAAGGTCGTCATCTCCGCGCCGCCGAAAGGAGAGGAAGACGTCATGCAAATCGTCTACGGCGTCAATCACGAGGAGTACGATGGACAGGACGTCGTCTCGAACGCCTCGTGCACCACCAACAGCGTTGCGCCGGTCGCACGGGTCCTCGATGAGACGTTCGGGATCGCCTCGGGCCTTCTCACGACCGTCCACGCCTACACTGGATCGCAGAACCTCGTCGATGGTCCAAACCGAAAGCCGCGACGACGACGTGCAGCCGCGGAGAACATTGTCCCAACAACGACTGGCGCCGCACAGGCGACGACAAAGGTCCTCCCCGAGCTTGCGGGGAAGCTCGACGGGATGGCCATTCGCGTGCCCGTTCCGAATGGTAGCATCACCGAATTCGTCGTCGACCTCGAGGGCAACCCTGATCCAGAGACGATCAACGAGACATTCCGGGTGGCCGCCGACGGCGACCTCGCCGGCGTGCTCGGCTACACCGACGACGACGTCGTCTCCTCAGATATCGTCGGGATGTCATTTTCCTCTCTCGTCGACTTGCAGTCGACGAACGTGATTGCCGACGGTGCGCTCGCGAAAGTCCTGGCCTGGTACGATAACGAGTTCGGATTCTCCACCCGGATGCTCGACACCGGTACATACGTGGTCGAGCACGCCTAGGGACACCTATGGCGAGCTTTCGGACTCTGGACGACCTGAATCCGGGGCAGCGGCTCCTGGTTCGGGTCGACCTCAATTCGCCGATCACGGCCGACGAGCCCCAGGACAATCGCCGTTTCTCCCGCCATGCCGAGACGATCCGCGAACTCCTCAGTGACGACCACGCTATAGCCCTCCTCGCTCACCAGGGGCGACCGGGACGAGATGACTTCATCACCCTCGACGGACACACACGCGTCCTCGCTAGCCACCTCGATCGCGACGTTTCCTTCGTTCCCGATACATATGGGGAGGAAGCGGTTGCTGCAATTCGTGGCCTCGAGGCCGGTGACGTCCTCCTCCTCGAGAACACGCGGATGTGCGAGGAAGAACTCCCGGAGGAAAAACCCGAAGTGAAAGCAGAAACGGCATTCGTACAGACTCTCGCCCCGCTATTCGACGCATATGTGAACGATGCATACTCCACAGCCCATCGCTCGCATGCCTCGATCGTAGGCTTCCCGCTCGTTATGGACGCGTATGCTGGACGGGTACTGGAAGCAGAGTACGACTTCAACACCAGTGTCGCAACTCGCGCGTTCGATGGCTCCGTGACGATGGTCCTCGGGGGGAACAAACCCGAAGACGTCATCCAGGTAATGCGTGCACTCGGGGATCGCATAGACGACTTCCTCCTCGGCGGCGTCGGGGGGGAGCTTTTCCTCCGAGCCAACGGGTATCCTGTCGGTTTCGACGTGGACGACCAGGATCTCTTCGATGCGCCCTGGGAGGAGGTGGAACCTGCGATCCATGACGTCCTGAAAGAGCGTCGCGACGATGTTCACCTGCCGGTTGACGTAGCCTATGAGGCCGATGACGGCGAGCGAGCAGACGTTGCTGTAGAGGATATCGACCGGAAGAGCGATGCCTACCTCGACATCGGTACGGGAACGATCGAGGTGTTCACCGACGTGATCCGGGAT
>CAZEDI010000022.1:0-32125 GCA_964510865.1 uncultured Halobacteriales archaeon | reverse complement strand
GGCTCGATGTAGATTCATATCCTCCTCCAACCGAATGCGATGGCTCGTGGAATAAGATACACAGACCGGGTGAAGAGTCCGACCGCTCTAGTGACCCAAACAATTTGGCTCTCTACTAAAGCAGATCAAGACACTAGGGATCAGTACCGGTAAATGCCCGAGAATATTCGCTGCGTAGAATGTGAATCAGTTGTCTATGGATTGACTGGATCGACACCGAAACCCGTCGGCAGGGACGATTGCCCGGAATGTGGGAGTACGGAATTCGTGGTGCTTGAGGACGGGTCATAATCTATACTGATCAGCGTCCAGCACTCGAATACAGAATTGCCTGAAGAAATTGATAGTTGCCAGGATAGTCCCGCCTGGATTCGAACCAGGGTCGCGAGCCAGTTCCCGGAACGAGTGAACCTCGGCTCCGTCCAGAAGCTCGCAGGATTGGCCAACTACCCCACGGGACTCTGAACTGTGATTCGTCTCTACCCAGTTTAGGCCTTGCGATTCGACGTAAGAGGTCTCACGATAGCGCCTACACTCACAGAGGAAGTGCCCGTAGTACTCGCGAAAAGTACATCACATGAAATCCGCGATCCCGCTCTGTTTGTTCGTATCGTCCTCGAAGATCCGGTCGATTGCGCGCTCAAGTACCTCGAGGCGCTGTTTCGTATAGTTCCGGGCGCCGTACTCATCGGCAACGCGCGTCGCCGTTTCCATATATTTAGTGACCGATCCCTCGTGCACGGTGAGATTCACGTTCCCGCCACACTCCCGGCAACTTCCCGACAGGGGCGGCCGTCGATACTTCTGGCCGCAGTCTAAACACCGTGTCTCCTGCCGGGAAAATGCCCGAAGGTTTCCGAGTAAATCGGGGAGGAAGTGATACTCGATGATGCGCTCGGCGACGTCACGCTCGTCAACTGCTCGGAGCTTGCGGGCGAGTTCGAGCTGAGAGTTCATCTTGTCCTCCATGGACCCGAGGGTCTTGTAGGCAGACAGATCGGGACCGAGGGCGAGATCCGTCGTATCGTGTGTATGACCGAAGGCGGCGTACTCGCGATCTGTTCCGAGAGTATCCTCCGCGAGCTCGATATCGACCTCGCCGGGATCCGCCATCTCCCGCGTCGCTTGATAGAACTCTCGAGGGTACGACTTGACAATATCGAGGTTGTGCGCCTCGTCGTCGATCTCCGTGGGATCGATCCGTGAGGACATCACCAACGGTGCATCCATACGGCCCCCTCTCGACGAGGGAAGGAAGGTCCGTGAGAAGTTCAATAACCCATCCATCAGGAGCATGACACAGTCTTCGTCACCATCACATTGGCCAGTGTATACCCCTTCGATGGCGACCCGATGTGTCCCGCCGACTGTCAGACAATAGACGTGATCGATATCACTCGTACAGATCTCGATGTCAGTGACCTCGGCGAACGGGACACCCAGTCGAGAACCGCTTTCGCTGTCGAGTATCTCGCCACCGTCTGCCATCGTCGTCTCGCCGCCATCGTACATGGGGACGCGGTCCCCGACGGAAACGTCGCTCGCCGGGACTTCCACGATCGTCTCCTCCGTCCGCCGAAGCATGGTATGATCGGGAGTCACCTGTACAGTTCCACCAGTCGTCTCGATCCGAATTAGATGATCCGGTGCAGGGTGCTTCGAAACCGCTGTAACCGCTCGTCTACACGCCCGTCCGTTCTCATCGATCGACGGCACGAGCAGGCGATCAGTCCCCTCGTCGAATTCTTGCACGAGCGTCCCGAACTCGTCCTCCCACGGATCGTCAAGTCGATCATCGACAACCGACCCGATCCGATCATAGCACCACTCACCATCTTCGTCCCGGAACCAGAGCCGAGCCCCTGGATGGAAGCAGTTCCGGCGCTTGGCAGCGTGGAAGTACGGGTGCGCGTAACCCACTGAGGCAGAAGTGAAACCCACGACCCGCCCGACCACAGCTGCGGACGTATGGGGCGCGAGGCCGAAGACGAGTTCGCCCACGAGATCCTCGCGCTCCTCAACGTCGTAGAATGGATCGAGCCCGTAGAACTGGGTGAGGAGATCGTCAACGAAGTCCGCGACGCGGAGCATGTGCGCCGCAGCCCCATCAGAGAGGATGACGTCCTGCACCCGGAGTGGAACAAGTTGGTCGTCGTATCTGAGCGGGTCGCCGTGGATATCTGTCTCGTAATCCAGGCTGCGGAGTTGTTCGGCAGTGACGTCGAGTTCCCGGGGACGGACAGCCGTCACCGGCAGGTCTGTGATGTCGTATCGAACAGTCCCATCCTTAAACGCCGAAACGCCGTGTTTCGCCCGGAGGATGCCCTTCTCAATCGGCTCCGGCGTCTTTTCTGCCGAGGTGAGGCCCTTCACACCCTTCAGAATCTCGAAGGCGTTCTCGCGTTCACCTACCTCCTCGAGTGCATCATGGTATGCACCATTCAAATCGATCGTTCGACGCTCGACCGCATCAGCTTCCGTGCCACACCGTGGGCACTCGACACGGCCTGACTCGTCCGCACTCGCGAGAACGTCGCAGTCCGGACAGCGATACTCGGGATCGGCGTGACTGCCACAGTCTGGACACTGCGTTCGGAACGTGGTTTCGTCGCAGTCATCGCATCTACGTCTCGCCACGGACACCTCGATCTGCCCGGGGTGGTCACCCATTCCTTCGGTGTGTGTCGCTGCCGCAGTCACGTCTCGCTGGTCACCTCCCGCCTCGCCAATCGGGAACAATGTGTGTACGGCCGGGCTCAATTCGCGTTCTTCCGACTTTTCCGGACGGCCCATCCGGCCGCCGATGCGGGTAGGAGCACGCTCTCGTACCTCGAAGGGAGCGATCTCGTTTACGGCCACGATCGCGTTCTCGCCACCGTCGTACTCGCGCGCCGCTTCCGAAAGATCCCCGAATCGCCAGTCTCGCTCGAGGGACTGAGAGAAACCGAGCGTCCGAACGAGTGGACGCCACTGCGGCACGACGAGTGCGTCATCGTCCTGAGAATGCTCGATCAGGAGGGATTCCAGCGTCTTCCTAACCTGATCGGTGCGTGGCAGTACGAGGTGACCCCCCCGTGTGTCGGGAGAGTCTCGGGTCACCGCGCCATCGGTTTGGGCAACCTGTCCATCCTCGATGGCCGTCGCGAGGCCCTCCAGGTCCTCTACCGACATGTCGTGCCAGAGGTATGTATACGTCGGGTGCAACGGAGCGTCAAACGCCTCGGCCCACTCGAGCGCAGTGTCAGGAGACGGATGGTCAAGGTCCACTGTCGGATCGTCACGGAGCGCCTGCACGTCGGCACCCGCGGCCTGCATGTCACCCTCCCACCATTCGACGACGTAGGACGCAGGAGCGAGATCGTGGTTGTTCTCGACGAACTCCCCGTAGTTAACGAGGTATTCCCCGAGATCGATAATCTCCTCGACGCCGTTTCTGATCTCGATCGCCTCCTCGGGATCGTCGATCCGACGGACGTCACCAGTGACGAGCTTTACTGTCGGTCCGTCAATGGAGTCAACGGGTACGACACCCGCCGCCTTCCCTGGTCGTTCGATCTTCAGCTGGGTCCCCGCTGCGAGAAAATCGCCGACGAGATGCATCGTTGCCGGATGGATGCCTGCAGTGGCAAATCCGTGGTTGCGCGCCCGACCGTAGCGGAGCCGGAAACCACCAGTCTCACTCGGATGGCCGAATACAGGGCGACCAGCAATGAGGTCTCGGAGGTATTTCTTCGATGGATCGACTCGGGGCGGCCCCGCGTGCTCGATCGCCTCATCGTCCGGCGCATTCGACTCCTCAGCCCCCTCTCCGACTTCGTCATCCGTGTCGGATGTATCTGGATGGGTCTCATCGGCGAGATCCGCGGTGCCATCCAGATAGCTCCCTTCCTGTAAATCGGTGAGCCACGGCCAGTCGATTTCATCGAGTTGGGACGTGTAGCGTTGGATCTTGGGCGCCTTGAGGGCGATTCCCTCTGCGAGCACGAGACACATTCCCCCGCGGGCGCTGTTCGTGTCGACCCGTTCGAGGTTCCGATACCCCGAGACTTCCTCATCGCCCGTCGCCTCCCCATCGAGCATGATCGGGCAGTTCTGGGCGATAAACTTCGCCTCGGCGTCTTTCGGCGTATACTGCAGACCGGTCTCCTGATCGTATAGCGCGACCTCCTCGGCGTAGCGCTCTACCTCGTCATCGCGGGGCTTGTAGCGATCGACATCGAGCAGCGCCCGGGTGTAGTCAGCGACGAGGACCGAGAGAGCCTGGGCCGTCCCTCCAGCGGAGCGGATCGGGCCTGCATAAAAGACACGGACGTAGTCCGTCCCGTCGTCATTCGGCTTCACCTCGACGCGATCGATCCCTTCGATCGGTGCCGCAACAACCCCCTCGGTAAGCAGCGCGACAGCAGTTCGGACTGCTCCCTCGATTTTGCCCTCCGCGGTATCATACTCACCGACGCGACCCTCGGCGAAGTCCTCCGCGAGAGCTAAGGCTGCCTCTTCGCGACCCATCTCGTCCTCGAGTTCTCGAACTCGATCCGCGACACCGGAGATCCCGAGAATATTCTCGACACGGGCGGCCATGTCCTCGGCGAGCGGGATTTCGACATCGGGTGATGGGTCCCGTCCCTGCCGTCGAGCAGTGCGAGCTACCTCGAAAGCCTCTTCGAGCCGGTCATCAATCCGCTCGAAATAGCGCTCGTCGCTCCGTCGCATAGTTACGATCCTCCCCCAACGATCCGGATGCCCTTGGCGGGTTCAACCGCCGCGAATCCGCACAGTGACAAGGGACGGTGCACGTCGATCCCCAGGAGGGGATAGCTCAAAAAGCTGTGTCTTCCGTAGTCGTCCAGGGAGTCAGCAAACCGGCTTTACCTTGACACCGAGTGATTCTAGCGTCTCGACGTAGGTATCGTAGGCAGCCTCGATACTGTCGCCTGCCGCCGCTTCGGCAGCTGCCCAGTCAGCGTCGTCCGAACAAGCCGTTTCGAGGAGGGACTCGATGCGGTCGAGTTCTGCCTCGATGTCGGTTCGGAGTTCGCGGAAGCGATCAGCACCGGATGGATCCGCATTACCGACGAAGAAGCCGACTGCTTGTGAGTACGTTTGGTCGGTGACGAGGGCCCACGCGAGGAGACCACCAGCACGCTCGACGGGGGTCACGAGATCCCGGAGACTCGACTCGAATGCAGTCACGGACTCCGATACGGTGCCATTTCTCGCGTCGGCGAGTTCCGAGGCGTGTTCCCGCTGGAGTTCGCCGACTGCCCCGAAGATATCTGACAGAACTGTGTCCGGGGTATCCGCTGCCCACTCGTCAAACGTTTCCGCCGCGGTGTGGGCGCGATCGGCCAACCGACCGATAACCACCGCAGCCTCCATCTCACCCTCGGTCAGCGCGTATACCGCCTTGGAGGAGCCGAGCCTGGAGAGTTCGGTCTCGTACTCCGCTTCGAGGTTGGTACGTACGTCACTCGCATCCATGTCGCCGTAATTGACCGCGGGCGGCTTGTAAGCTCCGACCATGGATGGTGCGAGACGTCGACTCGCTATGTCTCGGAATGGGTGAAGATCATCGGCGCACCATCTGGTGTCGTCCCGACACACAAATCCATCCGCTTGTCCAGATCAAGACTCGTCGGGTCCTCCTTGCACACGACGAGATAGTCGAAGGGATCCTCGCACGCGGGACATGCGATTGCCGTCGTGTTCTGGTACGACCGGATCGCCTCGTTTTCCTCGCGCGGCGTGAGGAAGGAGATCAGCTCTTCGAACTCCTGCATACGTACACAGTTGGAGGGGCTGGAGATAAAACCCCCCGACAGCTCTGTCACGACTGACGGATATTGGTTAGCCCCACCGGAACCCTCGGGGGTCCCTCGGCGGTTCGAGCGGGCTGGCCGGGACGTCCGACCGAGGCTCGGGATCGTTGTATGCACCGGGAGCAACGTCGTTGGGAGTATCGGGATAGAAGAGGGAAGCCAGGAGTTGGATCTGTCCTCTGCCCGGACCGAGTTCGAACTGGCCACCACCGTAGAGGGCCACGTCGTGATCGAGGGCATATTCGATCGTCTCGAACAACGACGCGAGGCTGCCAAAGCGGGATGGTTTGATATTGAGCCACCTGGGCTCCCACGGCAGGTCCTCGAGATCACCAAGTCCTTCGATGGGGAGATCCCACGAGAGTCGGTCGACATGCGTGGCGAGGAGGGTGTTCGTCTCGTCACTGACACCCGCATCCTCGATCACGGCCTCCGGGAACGCTGTGAGGAGTTTCCGGTAGAATGCCGGGTCGACGTGCGTCGCCACCTCATTCACGTCGTAATATGCCTTGAGGTCGAGGATACGGACGCGATCAGTCGCCGCGAGGTCATCGATAACGTCGTCTGGCCAGTCGGGCGTCGCATCGAGCTTGAACTCGAGAGATGGGTCAATCGTGAGCCAATCGTGGACCCGGTCCGCGGTCGGCGGATCACCGAGTCGAGCACTCGTCACAAAACGGACTGGGTCGTACGATCTGTCGAGGACCGCCCCGAGATAGGTATTCGCCTGGCGGAGCGCAAGATCCAGTGCCGCGGATTCGAACGCCCAGCGCCGGTAGTGTCGAAACGCGGCCCGTTCCGGCTTACGAGTCGGAAACAGGTCGAGGGTATCGAGATAGTCCGCGAACGTCCGTAGCGTATACTCGCCGGACAGGTCGAAGTCGAGGGGAGCGTGAAGGAGTACATCGTGTGCCTCCGCCTCGTACGTCACGTCCTCCCCCCGTCCCTCGCACTCATCACCCCGGAGCGTAACAACAGTCGTGACGCGAGTGAAGTCACTCGACGTATCGCGTTCTCGACGATCGAAGTCGTCGTCCTCGATCACGAGAGGGAGTTCGCCCACGGCCTCGTAGATGCTCACGTGAATATCACCACACCGGTCGATGTACACGGGCTGTTTGCCCTCTGCGGGGATAAATCCCGATGGGCTACGTCGGTCTGGAGAGCACCATGTCAGGTACGAGTGGTGTAGCGCTTATGGTTCCGGGCGTCACAGGCCAGCTATGGACACGCGGGAAACGTTCGACCGGATCGAGGAGAGCGGCGTCATCGCTGTCCTCCGTGGTGTCGGCGAGGACCAAATCGTGCCCGTTGCGAAAGCCATTCATCACGGCGGCGTTCGGGCTATCGAGATAACTGCCGATGCCCCACGAGCAAGCGAGATGGTAGCCGACGTGGACCGGGCACTCGCGGATACAGATGCCGTAGTCGGTGCCGGAACAGTGCTGGATGCAGCGACGGCGCGCTCGGTGATCGAGGCGGGAGCCAAGTTCGTGCTCGCGCCGAATTTAAACACGGCGGTGATCGACGTCTGTAACCGCTATCGAACAGTGGCGGTCCCGGGCGTGATGACACCGACGGAGGCCGCTGCGGCGGTCGAGGCAGGTGCGGACATCCTGAAGATGTTCCCCGCTTCGACGGTCGGTCCGGGCCACATCAGTGCCCTCCGCGGGCCGCTCGGTGATCTGCCGATCGTGCCGACGGGCGGCGTCGACACGGACAATATTGCGGCCTATTTCGACGCCGGGGCGATGGCGGTAGGTGCCGGGTCGGCACTGGTGAATTACGCGGCGATCGAAGACGAGGACTGGGACGGTGTCCGAGACCGGGCGACTGAGTTCGTCCGTGCGGTCGAGTCAGCGCGAACCGGGGACTCACAGTAGCGTTTCCGTTCCGTGAGCTGTGGGATCTATGTAAACCAGTATGATTCGATTCCGACCGGAACAGCGGCGTGACTAGGCTGTATCATGGCAGCGTTCACGTTCCACGATCAGTGAACTGAAACAGGGGTTATGGTACACAGACATCGACCCCAGGGGGTGGGTTCTCGCTGGCAGGCTACGCCCCGAGTAGTCGATCAACGAACTCCTCGGGGTCGAACCCTTCGAGGTCATTGTAGCTCTGGCCGGTACCAAGGAAGAGGATTGGCTTGCCAGTCACATGGGCAATGGAGATTGCTCCGCCACCCGCCGCGTCCGCATCTGCTTTTGTGAGAATCGCCCCGTCGATTTCTGCAGCGTCATCGAACTCCCGTGCTCTGTTGACCGCGTCCTGTCCGGCGACCGCTTCGTCGACGAAGATCGTGAGATCGGGCCCGACGACACGATCGATCTTTGCGAGCTGATTCATCAAATCCTCGTCAGTGTGGAGCCGACCGGCCGTATCACCCAGGACGACGTCCACGTCGTTCGCCTCCGCAAATTCGACTGCGTCGTAGAGTACTGCAGCCGGGTCGCCACCGTGTTCGTGGGTGATGATCGATTTATCTAACCTCGCGGCGTGCTCCTCGATCTGCTCGTTTGCGCCAGCTCGGTAAGTGTCTCCGTTGGCAAGAACCGTGGAATACCCCCGGTCATCGAGCCACTCCGAGAGCTTCGCGATTGTGGTGGTCTTCCCGACACCGTTTACGCCCGTGAAGACGACGACGACCGGCTTTTCTGTATCCGCGATTCGCTCCTCGACATCGAACTGACCCACGGAGACGACGGAGAGAAGCGCCTCGCGAAGCGCCTCCTCGACGACACTCGTCGTGCCCTCCGTGACCTTCCGAGTCTCCCCGATCAGTTCGTCCCGAACGCGCTCAAGGATCGTCTCAGCGACCTCCATTTCGACGTCATTCTGCAGGAGCGAGAGCTCGAGATCGCGAAGCGGGCCGTCGAGATCTTCCTCGTCGATGACGAATCGTCCACGAGCAAGAGACCGGGCCCGCCTGCCGAATCCTGTATCGGAATCCTCATCAGCAGGTTCGGCGTCTTTCTGTGCCGATTCCGTGTTCGTCTCAGTGGTCTCTTGGTGCTCCTCGTCACCGACATCTTCTGCAACGTCGCCTGCCTGCTCGACGTCCTCAGTAAAGCGTCCCAACGTATCCTTGAGTCCCTCGAACATCGCCTACTCGTCGTCGTCGCCGTCGCCACCCTCGAGGCCGGATAGTCCACTCATCTGTTGGCCCATCTGCTGTTGCATCTGCTGTTGTTGGAGCTGTTGGGCTCGTTGGTTGAGTTCCTGTTCTTCCGTTTCGAGTTCGGCCAGGTCACTATTGAGTTCCTGGATACGGTCGTCAACCTGGTCCTGGCGTTCCTCTAATAGCTCGACAGCATTCTCCTGTTCGCGCTCGGTCGCATAGCCACCACCAATTCCAACGATTACCTCGTCGATGTCCTCAACCGTGGCCCGAACGTATGCACCGCCGCCGACAGGTACCTGCACGGTCGAACCGGACTCCAATTCTTCGACAGCCTGGACTGCCTCACGGAGGTCGCTTTTTCTCGCTTGGAGCGTCTGGATCTGATTTTGAATAGCGTCGATTTGAGATTCCAGGGCCTGGAGCTGTTGTGAGAGCTCCTGGAGTTCCCCGCCGCCAGCGCTCATGCCTCTACCTCCTCAATGTCGATGTCCGATCGCTTGAGTCCATGGCGGCTGCCCAGCGTGGCGTATGCGTGTTCCTCGGCCACGTTTTCATTCTCTCCGTCGACTGTTGTCTCAAAGGGACTCCAGCCGTCTCGCGTCTTGAATCGCCCGCGAATAGTAAACGCGCTCATGTCGTTTAATTGCCGAGGGGCAGGGAAGTATCTTCCTACTCCTCTACAGCGAGGAGGTTTCGGTTACCAACGAGCAGATGGATGTTCTGCAGGTGTAGAGGGCTGGAATGGCGCTGGAAATCATTCCTCACCGCGGACCTAGCGCTAAGTGCCGGTCACCAGTATCCCCACGTATGGATGCTGCCTCCCTTCCACGCTGGCGGGGGTTCAACCTGCTAGAGAAATTCACGCTCGAACGAGAGGAGCCCTATCGGGAGACCGATTTCGAGTGGATCTCGACGTGGGGATTTGACTTCGTCCGTCTGCCGATGGACTACCGCTGTTGGCTTGAGGACGTGAATGAGCGCACTAGCTTCGATGAATCGACGCTCGAGGAGATCGATCGGGCAATCGAGTACGGACAGCGGTACGACATCCACGTGAGTTTGAACTTCCACCGGATACCGGGGTTCTGCATCAACCGCCCGGAGCTCGAACCCTACGATCTCTTCTCGGATGAAGATGCCCTGGATGTTGCCGCCCGTCACTGGCGACGATTCGCCGAGCGCTATCGAGAGATCCCATCCGAAGCGATTAGCTTCAACTTATTCAACGAACCGGTAGCACCCTCCACCAAAGCTTACGAGCGCGTTCTCGATCGACTCGTCGGGGAGATACGGGACGTCGATCCTGATCGATTGATTATCGCGGATGGTCTCGGTGCCGGTCGAGACCCGGTTGCGTACTTCTCAGAACTCGAGGTTGCTGGGGGAACGAGAGGCTATGACCCGATGCCTGTGAGCCATTACATGGCTGACTGGGTGAGCGGTGAGCGATGGGACGAACCGACGTGGCCACTCGAATCCGACGAGTACGGCTACTGGGACCGTGACCGTCTCCGCGAGGAGTGTCTCGACCCATGGCAGGCGCTAGAAGAGGACGAGGTAGGAATCCACGTCGGCGAGTGCGGCGTGTACAACGAGACGCCCCACGATGTCGGGCTCGCCTGGCTACAGGACTTCCTCGAACTCTGGGAGGAGGCAGGCTGGGGGTGGGCGCTCTGGAACTTCAGGGGAGACTTCGGCGTCCTCGACAGTGGCCGCGACGACGTCGAGTACGAGGACTGGCACGGTCACGATCTCGACCGGGAATTGCTGGAACTCCTGCGGGAGTACTAGTGATTGATCGAGAAGGATCAGTCGAGAAGCCCAAGTGCTTCTTCGATGCGTCCGAGTTCGGGGCCGGTTGTTTCCTCGCCCGCGATGTACCCATGTTCGTTCGCGAGTATTCCTGCACCAACCAGTGGCGCTCCATAGTTGATGGTCCCGACATCCGCGCGGGCGTCAAGAACCTCTTCGAGGATATCAAGTTCACCGTCTGTCGTTTTGGGATGACAGAGGACGCCCCCATTCGTCGCGATAGCCGCTGTCCCAACAGTCCGGACGCTAGCGATCTCGCCACGTTCGACGGACACGCCTAGTCCATCCTCCACGGCGTCGACGGCCTCGTCAGAGAGCTCTCTATGAACGAACGCACCAGCATCGTTTGCGAGAATCACGTTCCCCGCAGCGTTGAGCCGACCAGGGAGTTCGGTAACGGGGAGATCCGTCGCTTGTGCGATCCGGTCCCGCTCGAAGTCAGTGAGGCGACTACTTGCAATGACACCCCGAGTCGTCGCTGTCAGCAACGCACCAACTGTCGTTGCGCCGCCAACCGTCGTTTCGACCGGTTCGACGGCAAGTTCTTCGGCAAACGACGTTACGAGATCGTCGTCGAGGTCGGGGCGGACGAACAGAAAGTCATCACTGGCTTCCGCGTAGACACCGACATACGACGAACCAAAAACGGACGCTCGGAGCACGCAATCACGCGGTTTCTGCCTCGACGATCCGCTCCCCCTCCTCCTGGAACCGGGCAGCCCGGACCTGAAGCTTGCGTGGGGGGTTGGCGCGACCGCGCTCCCAGATTGCTTCGTTGATCGAGGAATCGAGACGGACCTCCTCTTCGTCGACGCTGAAGTGCTTCGCGAGATGGGTTCGGACAATCTGAACTGCCCTGTCAGCCTGTTCGTGCGAGGGTTGCCGACGGGCATCTCTGAGCGGAACGGTGACGACACGCTCCTCGAAGTCGTTGGTACTCATAGATTACTCGTCCGTATCTGATCGTCGCCACTGGCGGCGCTTCGGATTTCGTCCGACCCCGCGATCCGTCTTGAGACGGACCCAGACCGGGACCTGGCTATTCTGGCGTTCGAGCTTTGCCAGCCGCTTTTTCTTGGCCTTCGACTTCTTGCCCATTGTATCGCCGTACTCGGCTCGCGGCGTTAAAGTATGTGTCCCTTCGTGTCCGAGTGCTCATCGAATCTGCGTTTGCAGAGCGATGAAAGAGCTGTTTTACCCTCCGCATGACCTTTCATACGCCCGTTCAAGGTCGGATCCATGAACCGCCGCGACGTCCTTGGTTCCCTTACCACGGGGATCGTCGTACTCGCCGGCTGCACGCGAGGTGGCGCCTGGACTACCGATCCCGAGAACGAAACGCCGACCAGCGACGATGGAACGGCCTCTCCACACACGTCATCCGGCACGAACTCGGGGAGTCCCACTACGGAGACGAGACGGCAGGGAAAGGATCCACGTGAAACTTTCCCTGACGGCCCCAAATATCCCCCGGATCGCCCGGACCAGTTGACGAGGGAGTCCGTGGCGGCGTTCGTTCACACGTTCGAATATCGCTATGTGTACAACTCACTATGGTACGAGGAAAGTTCGGAGGTCCATGCTGAGTGCGATGTTGAACACACCAAGCCAATCGACTCGGGATATAAGGTGGTTGTGCGTTGTACGGCGTACTCTAACACCGGAGGCGAACAGCGAGAGAACAGCACTGGGACGAGCACCGTGGTCCACGCCGATTATTTCACGCAGACATACGTCTATATCGTGACAGACGAAACACTCACCCGGACCCGGGCTAGTATGGGCGGGTGAGTCCGAATTACCCGAGTGGGAACCGAGTTACTGTCGAGTACGTCGGTCCATCTGAACCGAGATTGCTCTCCGTCAGTCGTAGTTCTTCCACGTTCATCTCACCGATCGTCGGGTCCTGTTCTCGAAGCACCTCTTGGACGTGATCTTTCCCACCAGCATGATCCATCCGCGCGACCGTGACGTGGGGTGTAAAACTGTGGTCCTCGGGCTCAAACCCGATGGCAGTCGTGCGGTCTTCTACGGCTTCGTGCAGGTGCGTGAGTTCGTCACCGCCCTGCTCGACACCGAACCACACGACGCTAATGTAGTCCTCGGACGGGAAAGCACCTAGACCACCGAAACGTGCACTGAAAGGAGCAATACCCGTCTCCTCGACGGCGGTTTCGATCGCATCTTCGATCTCGGAGAGTCGATCTTCGTCTACGTTACCGAGGAACTTCAGGGTGATGTGTGCCTGTTCGGGGTCGGTGAACCTGAGGCCAGACGCCTCCCGGAGCTCGTCCTGGAGGGATTCGATCGCGTCAGCGAGGTCATCCGGGAGATCGACACTCACGAAGAGACGCATATGAGGGGATGGGGTATCGTGGGGCTTAACTCCCTGTCACGTCTATCCACGATAATGACTGACCGTGAGCACGGGGACCATGAGTTCTCAGAGGGGCAGGACTTCGAGGACCCCTACGCAGGCTTCACATTCGACCCTGCGGAACTGCGGATGGAGCTCGACCCGGATCAAATCGATCCCTCCGATACCCACGCCCTCCCCGACCTACTCGACGAAGCCGCGATACCAGACGACAAGGTAGATGCCAACGCCCTTCTCGACGTCGGGTTGTCGTACATGCAGATACAGCGGTTCGAGGAGGCAACGGAAACATTCGAGCGGGCTGCTCGCTTTGCTGACGACGACCGAGTCGAGCAGGAGTCCTGGACGAACAAAGGTGCCGCCCATGCGGAACTCGAGGAATGGGACGCAGCTATTGGTGCATACAGGGAGGCAATACACATCGACGAGGACAGCGAGTTCGCCGCCACTGCACACAACAACCTCGCGTATGCTCTCTGGGAGTTCGGGGAGTCCGAGGAGCCGCTCGAGCATGCAGAGCGGGCGGTCGAAATCGACGAACGATTCGGCGAAGCATGGTACAACCGAGCATTCTTCCTCAACGAGCGGGGACTTGGAGAACTCGCGCTCGAATCAATCGAGAATGCCATCAGACTCGGATTCCGTAATGCGGACGTCCTCGAAGAGAAGGCCCGTGCGCTCGAGTCCGTGGGCGAATACGAGGAAGCGGCCGAGGTCGAAGAAGAGGTTGAGGCAATGCGCGAACGTGCCGAAGAAGATCTCTTGCGATGAACCAAGACGCGCGGGATACACCCGAAGCGACGAACGGGATGTTGCTTTCAGAGCGACACACGGAAGAGGGACTCCTCGTCGCGGCGTGTGACGCTGACCTCCTGGGTGAAACGTTCGAAGAAGGGAAGATCTCGCTCACGGTGAACGAGGAGTTCTACGGAGGCGACCCTGCCGACAAAGCAGCAGTGATCGGCAGTCTTCGGCGGGCACAAGTCGCAAACATCGTGGGCGAGCGGGTAGTCGACGCGGCGATCGAGGCGGGTGTCATCGATGCTGATGCAGTGCTCGATGTCGATGGAACGCGACACGCACAACTCGTTCGTCTCTAGGGCTACGACAAGCTGAGTTGAACGGGGGGTTTACGTCACAATAGCCCGTCGTCGGTCGGAGTAGGCGTGGGAGATGGATGTGGCGTCGGGGACGGTGTAGCCGTTTCTCCAGGTTCATCTGTCCCCTCCTCCGGTTCGTCGGTCGGCGTCTCGTTTCTCGTGGTTTCGTTCTTGGTTCCGAAGAAGTCAGTCTCGAAGCGATGCGTTACGGTGTCGAGCGGAATCTCGATCGTCCCTGCATCGAAGGATGACAAGTCGATTCGGGCATAGATGTCGATGGTGAGATTAGTAACCTGCGTCCGCTGAAGGTGGCTCACCCACCACTCATCAAGCCGCGAGTTGTCGATATGAGTGGTTGTCATGATTGTCTTAGTCGACTGTGGTGGAATAGCGATCGAGGGGCTAGATTCGCCCGATCCTACCTGAATCCCGTTCATCCGTATCTCGTATCCCAGCTCGCCGAGAGGAATCGGGAACGTCTTTGGATTATAGACGGTGAACGACAGATCGATTGGCGTTTGGTCCTGCGTCACGTCCCCCCATGACCCACTCGTCTCGTTGAGATACAGTATAGGATCCTCGATAAACGGCTGGTTCGCGTCGATTTCGCGCGTTGCAGTCGTATCGAACGCCGACTCGATATCAGTCGTGATCTCCCGTTCGAAGGGGGGAACGTCAACGGTCATCCCGACGAGCGGAGTGGTGACATCGGCTGCAACGGCGAGTGTTGTCTGTTCCCCATTCTGCAGGTGACTCGCCCACCATGCCGGAATTCGATCGTTAAACATCCGTGTCGTGAACGGGATCGTGGATTCGCCGGTCCCGAGACTAATCCCTGATTTCGTTCCGTTGGCCATATGGATGTCATTCATGTGGATGGCATAGTCAACCGTGAGGTCACCGAGCTGGACACCGATCGGATTGGGATTATCGATGACGAGATCGGTGTGTATCAGTGTCGTCGATTCGTTGACTGCGCCGAATCGATTCTGGACGTCCTCCACGTTCGGGGTGCCGAAGACGCCGGTGAACAAGCCACCCGCCACGACGAGAGCGAGGAGGATGACGACGGTTACGACGACTCGGAGCGTGCCACCGAGGAAAACCGACCAGAGTCGGGATCCCTGCATGACTACCCCCATGACGTCGAGAGCAATCCAGTTTACGTTGTGGACCAGGCACACTCACGATGGAGGGCAATGCTCCGCAGGCCGCCAACTATACTGCGGACGACCGAAGAAGTGTTAGGTCTGCATCCCTTCCTCTCGGCTAATGGGAACCCAGGAATCCACCGTCCTCGACACGGAACGCCTCCGTCGGGACTTCCCAATCCTGGAGCGCCAGGTCGGGGATGGGCAGGATCTCGTCTACCTCGACAACGCGGCCACGACCCAGACCGCAGAGCCGGTCGTGCAAGCGATTGTCGATTACTACCATGGAACGAACGCCAACGTCCACCGAGGGATCCACCAGCTCAGCCAGGAAGCATCGATCGCATATGAGGAGGCCCACGACCGTCTCGCAACGTTTGTCGGTGCAGACGGTCGAAAGGAGATGATTTTCACCAAGAATACAACCGAGGCCCTCAACCTCGTCGCCTACGCGTGGGGGTTACACGAACTCGAGCCGGGCGACAACGTCGTTCTCACGGAGATGGAACACCATTCATCGTTCGTGACCTGGCAGCAGATTGCCAAGAGAGCTGGTGCCGAGGTACGCTTCATCGGCGTGGATGAGGATGGCAGGCTCGACATGGAGCATGCCAGAGAACTCATCGACGACCGGACAGGTATGGTATCCCTCGTGCACGTTTCAAACGTTCTCGGGACGATCAATCCAGTGCGGGAAATCGCTGATCTCGCTCATGACAACGGGGCACTCATCTTCGCCGATGGCGCCCAATCCGTTCCAAACATGCCGGTCGACGTGAAGGACCTCGACGTTGATTTCTTCGCGTTCTCCGGTCACAAGATGGCCGGGCCAACGGGAATCGGGGGGCTCTACGGACGAGAGGAGCTCCTCGAAGAGATGGAACCCTTCCTCTACGGTGGAGACATGATCGAACGCGTGAGCTTCGAGGAGACGACGTGGAACGAGCTTCCGTGGAAGTACGAGGCAGGCACTCCGTTGATTTGCCAGGGTATTGCCCTTGCTGAGGCCGCTGAGTACCTCGACGAGATCGGCCTCGATCGGATCAAGCGCCACGAGCGGGACCTCGCCGAGTATACGATAGAGCGCCTGGAGGCATTTGACGATATAGAGTTGTATGGACCACCCCTCGGTGCGGATCGTGGTGGGGTTGTCACGTTCAATCTCGACGGGGTGCACGCGCACGACCTCTCGTCGATTCTGAACGATTTCGGGGTCGCCATTCGGGCAGGTGACCACTGTACGCAACCGCTTCACGAAACGATGGGTATCGCCGCATCCGCACGTGCGTCGTTCTACCTGTATAACACCCGGGATGAAGTCGATCGACTGCTCGAGGGGATCGAACATGCCCGCGGTATCTTCGCCACGTGATCACACACCCGGGATCGTTTTACCTGGGGTATGGCTGGACGGCGTTGGTTACGAGACCTGGAAGCCGCCGTCGACATAGAATAGCTCCCCAGTGACGTAGTCCGCGTCGTCACTCGCGAGGAAGAGAGCCGCTCCGGTGAGGTCCTCAGGAACGCCCGAGCGTCCGAGTGGGATCGGTTTTCGGAGATCGCCGTCTTCAACCGATCGTCGCATCTCGTCGGCACTCATGTCGGTGAATTCAGTCGCGATCCGTCCCGGGGCGAGAGCGTTCACGCGAATCCCCTCTTCGGCAAGTTCGAGGGCCGCGCTTCGGGTGACCATCCGTATCGCCCCCTTCGTCGACTCGTACAAGATCTGTCGTGGTTTCGCCATCGTTGAGGAGATCGAGGCCATGTTCAGGATACTCCCTTCGACACCACGATCGATCATATCCTGCGCGGCCGCCTGGCATCCGAAGAAGTTGCCCTTGACATTCACCTCGTGAATTGCGTCGAACTGCGCCTCCGAGGCGTCGAGAAGTGATTCCATCGTGTGAATGCCCGCGTTGTTCACCATCACGTCAAGACCACCGTACTCACGTGCTGCTTCGACAGCGGCCTCGAGTTGTGCTGGAGCCGAGACATCACACTCGATATACTCTGCTGTCCCACCATCGGCTTGGATTCGCTCGTGTGTCGGGAGATCCGCATCCCTGTCCTTCGAATCAGAGCGAACGTCTGCGTTAACCACGGCTGCTCCTGCATCTGCAAATCGACGTGCCAGTGCGCGTCCGATCCCCGAACTCGCGCCGGTTATCAGGACAGTCTCCCCCTCGAAGTCGAAGCTGGTCGAACCCATGGAGGTCCGTTGGCTGAGGGCCAAAAAAGGGTTTGGTCCACGGTTGGTACGCCGGACATCGAAACAAGCAACGCGACAGGCATATGTGCCACCTCGACGGGCCGTGGGTATGGAGTACGATATCGCGCTTCTCCCGGGTGACGGCATCGGCCCGGAAATTTACGAGGCGACGGAGCCGCTACTAGAGGCGATTTCCGCGCACGTTGGAATAGACATTGAGACAACATGGTACGAGTGGAACTCCGAGTGGTACCTCGAGCACGGCGAGATGATGCCTGACGATGGGCCGGACCAGCTCGCGACCCATGATGCCATTCTCCACGGTGCAATGGGCCATCCTGACGTCCCGGATACGATTAGTTCGGGGGAGGGACATCTACGCATTCGTCGTGAGTTCGACCACTACATCAACCGACGGCCGGTCGCATTATTCGAGGGCGTCGAAAGTCCGCTTCGAGGCTACGGCAGCGATGAGATCGATATCGATTGGTACCGTGAAAATAGCGAAGGGGGATACCTGAATATTGGGGGAACTGTGCGGCGTGGAGGTCAAACCGAGTTGGCGGTCCAGAATACGGTATTTACGCGGAAAGGTATCGAGCGGATCGCCGAGGCTGCGTTCACGGCCGCAACGTCTCGTGACAACCACCTGACGAGCATCACGAAGTCCAATGCCCAGGAATTCGCCCCAGTATTCTGGGACGAGGTGATCGCAGACGTAGCAGAATCGTACCCCGATGTGTCGGTCAGGCAGATCTACGTGGACGCAGCGACACTTCACCTGGTCCAGAATCCCGAGCGTTTCGACGTGGTAGTGGCACCGAACCTGTTCTCGGACATCCTCACGGACCTCACTGCCGCAATCAGTGGCGGGTTAGGGGTCGCTCCATCGGCGAATTACAACCCGGAGAATGACTTGCCAGGGATGTTCGAGCCCGTCCATGGGAGCGCACCAGACATCGCCGGCAACGGGATCGCAAATCCACTTGCGACCATCCTCTCGATGGCCCTCATGTTCGAGCAGCTCGATGAAACTGCGGCTGCGACGAGGCTTCGTAGGATCGTCTCTGAACAGCTCGCAGATACGACGGCGCCCCGGACCCCAGATCTCGCTGGTGATGCGAAAACGGTCGATGTCGTTGCGGATCTCCGTAACCGTCTTACCTCAACAAGATGACTGACAACAAACACACCCTCACGGACAGCTTGCTCGGGTTCTACGGGGACGACTTTACCGGGTCGACCGATGCGCTGGATGCTCTCAGCAGGGCGGGCGTACGGGCAGCACTCTTTCTCGAGCCGCCGAGTGCGGACGACGTTACTGCTTTCGAAGGGCTCCACGCCATCGGTGTCGCCGGATCCAGCCGGTCGATGACACCGGCGGAAATGGACGAGGCGCTCCCACCGGTCTTTGAGGCATTCGACGATCTCGGCGTGCCATTGGTCCACTACAAGGTCTGTTCGACGTTTGATTCATCGCCGACGGTCGGCTCTATTGGCCATGCGATCGACGTGGCGGTCCCCATCTTCGAATCGCCGTGCGTCCCGCTGGCCGTCGGAGTTCCGCCATTAGCGCGATACGTGTGCTTTGGCCACCTCTTCGCTGCCGACGACAGCGATACCGTCTATCGGATAGACCGGCATCCGACGATGCGCGACCACCCGGTCACACCCATGACTGAAAGCGATCTCGGTCGCCACCTCGGGGAGCAGACAAATCGATCCACCACAACCCTCGACATTCGCGATCTCGATGGAACGCCGGAAGACGTCGATGACGCGTACGATCGGATTCGGTCGAATGGAGACGACATCGTAATCATCGATACGATGACTCGAGAGCACCTCTCGACCGTAGGGCGACTCCTGTGGGAACGGGTTCGATCAGAGGCAGATGGGACACCGTTTGTCGTGGGCTCCTCGGGAGTCGAATACGCTCTCGCGGATTACTGGAACGAATCGGGTATTCTCGGCGACGGCGCCGAGGAAAAGACACCGGATGCGGTCGAACGGATTGTCGTCATGTCGGGCAGTGCCTCGCCCGTCACGGATCGACAGATCGAGACTGCCCTCGACGGGAGGTTTGCTGGCGTTCGACTCGACACTCAGAAGCTACTCACCGACGAACCGGAGGCTGCAATCGAAGAGGCCGTGTCTACGGCCCTCGATGCCCTCGAGAATGAGACGAGTCCGATTCTCTTCACCGCTAGGGGGCCGGATGATCCAGCTATCGCCGAAACGGAAGCATATGCAGACGAAATCGGTATCGAGGACGAGGCAGTCGGCCGGCGCCTCGGGGCCAGCCAGGGCACGATTCTCCGGCGGCTCCTCCAGGACGGTGAGGTGAACAGGGCCTGTATAGCCGGAGGCGATACCTGCAGTGCAGCCGTCCCAGCTCTCGACGTGTTCGCGCTCACCCCAGCGGGGCCGGTCTCGCCAGGGGCACCGTTATGCGAAACACATGCACGCAATGCCGCATTCGACGGACTCGAGATTGCGCTCAAAGGTGGTCAACTTGGGAGCCGGGATTTCTTTGCCCGAGTCCGGGACGGGTCACCAGAGGACGCCTAAACAGATATCCGGTAGAAGCATGCCTTTATCCATAAACGGCGTCTCCAATCACGGCAAGCAATGACAGCTGAGCGACCACTCGAGGCAGCGAGAGAGGCCGTCTGTGAATACGGACTCCAGCTGGTCGAGCAGGACCTGACAACAGGTACCGGGGGAAACGTGAGTGTGCGGGAGCCAAATGGGTTGGTCGCCATCAGCCCATCGGGCATTCCGTACGACTCGGTCGAAGCTGCCGACGTTCCTGTCCTGAAAACGGATGGTACACCCGTATTCGAGCCGAACGCGCCGAGTTCCGAAACGCCGATGCACCTGACTATTTACAGGGAACGACCTGACGTCGGGGGGATCGTTCATACGCACTCACCCTACGCGACGACCTTCGCGTCGCTCGACGAACCGATTCCAGCATCTCATTACCTCGTGGCGTTCGCGGGGTCACACGTCCCTGTCACGGAGTACGAAACCTACGGGACAGAAGCGCTTGGTCGAGAGGCGGCACAGACCTTGGGTGATGCATTCGATGCCTGTCTCCTTCAGAACCATGGGACCATCGCTGTCGGTGAGACCATCGAATCCGCATTCGAAACCGCACTCATGGTAGAGTTTGTCGCCCGAATCGAGTATCAGGCTCGCGCGATTGGTGAGCCGAACATCCTTCCCGATGACGAGATTCGACGGGTCCGTGATCGCTTCAAGGACTACGGGCAACACAACGACGGGTGAGTCCTGGGGTTTAACTCGACAGTCGTCTCACGGGATCCATGGTTCACGCGACCTGGGGTGACTGGTTCGTCCAAGAGGAGGTGGAGGCTGTCGAACCCGAGGGGCTATCGATCTGGTTCGTCGGATGCAATGGGTTTGTCGTGCGTAGCGCGAAGACGACACTGTACATCGATCCCTACTTCGGAGACGGCCGTCCACCTCGACTACTCCGTATGGAGCCAATTCCTATCGATCCTACTGCAGTCACCCGGTGTGACGCGATCCTCGTCACCCACGAGCACCTCGATCACATGCACCCCCCGTCGTACAGACCACTAGTGCGAGACGTCGGAGCAACGATACACGCACCAACGGCCTGCTACGAAGACGGGGATTGCCTGGTCCACCGAACCGAGCTCAAGGGACGAGATCGGGTTGTCCAGCCAGGAGACGAGTTCGACATCGGGGACATCACCGTTCAGGTCAGGCCGGGGAACGATCCGGATGCGCTCGAGGAAGTCACCTACGTGGTGGAGCACGACGCGGGGACATTCTTCCACGGGGGAGACAGCAGGTTCGCCGGCGCCTTCGACCGGATCGGCGAGGAGTTCGACATCGATGTTGGCGTTCTCGCGATGGGATCAGTTGGGCGACAGTATTTTTCCGACGTTGACGAGGTTCGGACGCGGAAGGTCTACATGGATGAGGATGAAGTGATCGAGGCGGCGAACGCATTACAGCTCGATCGGCTGGCTCCATCTCACTACGGGATGTGGAAGGGTGTCGGGATGGACCTTGGTGCCCTTCGGGGTCACGCTGCGAGTTTTGAATATCCCCGAGTTATCGAACCTATCGAGACGGGAGATCGGTTCGATGTGGCCACCCCGGGAATCGTCCCGCTACGGTCCCTTCGTCATTAACCTGCCAAACAGATCTTGCGGTCCCACGCCCTTCAGAACCCTTTTACAGCGCCCTCGCGTACCCCGATCTGCTATGGGTATGGGCTCGGATATGTACCGCCAGCAGATCCTCGATCACTACCGTAACCCTCGGAACTACGGGGAGCTCGAGGATCCGACGTTCACCCACATTGGGGAGAACACCTCGTGTGGCGACGAGATCGAGGTGTTTGTCTCACTTGACGACGAGGGACGCGTCGAGGCGGTATCCTTTACGGGGGATGGCTGCGCCATCAGCCAGGCCGCCGCGAGCATGTTGTCGGAAGAGGTTCGCGGAATGACGCTCGAGGACCTCTACGACCTCGATCGTGACGATGTCCTCGACCTTCTCGGGGTGGAGGTCACGCCAATGCGCCTCAAGTGTGCCGTGCTCGCCGAGAAAGTGCTCCAGGATGGCGCGAGGATACACGAAGGAGAGAAGAGCGACGTCGACGTGACGAGCACCGAGGACTGAAATCGGAACGCGGATCCCGTTCTTCACACCCCATCGTTGCAACTACCGGTTCTCCTCGATTTCTGCCGTGTATGGTTGTGAGGGTACGAAGCGCGTCTGCGCCCTAGATAACGCGAGAGTGGCCTATTCAGGCTTCAGCCCACGCTCCTCGACACGCATCACAGCCTCGCCGTCCGGGAGGTTCGGGGCGTCGACGAGACGAACGATGCGCTTGTTCTCCTTCGACTTCCGGAGGTACAGACGGAACGTCGATGTATGGCCGAGGATGTTTCCGCCGATAGGTTGTGTGGGGTCGCCAAAGAACGAGTCCGGGTTGGCGGAGACCTGATTTGTTACGACCACAGCGGCATTGCTGATATCGCCAATCCGCATCAGGTCGTGAAGATGTTTGTTTAGTTTCTGCTGGCGCTCAGCAAGTTCGCCCCGACCGACGTACTCCGCACGGAAGTGCGCGGTCAGCGAATCCACACACACGACGCGGACGGGGAAGTCATCGTCTTGTGAACTTTCGACGAGCTCCTTTGCCTTCTCGGCGAGGAGCATCTGGTGATTGGTGTTGAACGCCTTTGCCACGTGGATCTTTTCGAGGATAGAATCCACGAGCGCTTCCAGGGCCTCCTCGTCGTCGGCGGATCCCTCGATTTCGTGGAGATCCATCGTATCCTCGATGACCTCGTCGTCAAGTCCACGTACCATGTCGTCGATACGCTCCGGACGGAAGGTATCCTCGGAGTCGACGAATATGGCAGCACCCTCGAGGCCACCGTGGTCGCGAGGGAGCTGGACGTTGACGGAGAGCTGGTGAGTGACCTGGGATTTGCCGGATCCGAATTCACCGTACACTTCGGTGATCGATTGGGTCTCTACACCGCCGCCTAGGAGTTCGTCAATTGTCGGGACCCCCCATGTGAGTTTGCCGATCCGCTCACGTCGCTCTAGCACCGCTGAACCGGTCTCGAAGCCGCCAACGTCGGCTGCTTTACGAGCCGCTTGGATGACATCCGCCGCAGTCGATTCACCGACGTCCGCTGTATTCGAGAGTTCGCCTGGACTTGCGACCGCGAGACTCTGATAGGAGTCAAAACCGTTGTCGCGAAGTTTTTCTGCCGTTGCCGGTCCGACGCCCGGGAGTTCCTCGAGATTTGCTTCCACTGCCATGATACCTCTGGGTTGGCCGCCTTCGGATATAAAGCCCCGTATACAGCAACGTGAAAGTGAAATTGGTGGACGATAGCAGGACGGAACGAACGCTACGGAACCATTCCGCTACTGGGCTCAGATCGGCGAATCATAACTCGTGACTACTTAAATAGGCGTGGGGCGTCGTACGATACAGTCGAATGGACGTCAGCAACCGGCCCACGACAGTTCCTGTCGATATCGCGGGGGCGTCGACTGTCCTGGTGGAGACATTGCCGGACAAACCAACACGGGTGACGTCGGGTATAACCGACCTCGCACCGCGGGACCCGGCAGAGATGAATGTGCTTGTCGTGTCTTTGCGAGAGACTGCAGATGAAGTCATAACGGCATGGAAAACACAGGTTGATGCTCGGTTACCGTCGAATATGGGAGTCATCGAAGTCGGTGGCGGAAATCGATCTGCGGCGGCCGAGACGGCGACAAATGACTCGATCGGAACAGAGGTCACCGTTTCGACAATTTCCGATCCTCACGATCTATCCACACTTGGTATTCGACTCGTGGAACTATCATCGGCCTGGAAGCGTAGCCCACAGACATTATTCGTGTGTGTTGACTCACTTTCTCGCCTTCTCGACTACACCGATTGTGAGCCTCTGTTCCGGTTCCTCCATACGCTCAAGGGACACATCGCCCAACATGATGGTGTCGCGCACATTTACGTCGATCCGACTGCCATTGACGAGCGAACCCACAAAACACTATCCATGCTCATGGATGTAATCGTCGAAGAGAACAACGACGGCACCTGGTCGGCCAGAACCAGGTAATACCTCGCTCGAGAGGAATTTCGACGGTGATTGCCGGGGATCACCTCTTCCTTCCTAGTAGGGTTCATTCGGTGGTCCAAGCAGTCATGAAACCAATCGACATGACGGGACTGGTATTCCAGATTGTGTTTGCTGTGCCAGGTGTCATCGCTCCGTCATCGGACGAGCGAAGGATATTTAGTATTGGTACAGTAAGGTGAGAGTTGCATTGCCGGGGGAACCAGTCACTGATGGGGCGGGAAATTCGCCACGATCGTTCGAAGAGTGGCTCGAAACCGTTGCCGCGTCTGAAGGTGTTTCCGAGGACGAAGTTATCGATCGGATGATGTCCTCATACTGGATCCTCCATGAGCTGACAGGGCTCGTCGAGGAATCGAGCGAGCAAAACGGAGCCGGCGAGGGGACAATTGACACCGATTCTGAACCGATCCGGGGAAAAGACGCCACCGAGGCCGAGGACCGCGACATCGCTGAAGCGGGATTCGAGCAACTCCTCCAAGTGGCGAAGGTGCTCGATCAATTCTCTGCTGATCAGGATGATCGGGACACGGCAACGGCTCACGGATCTATCGAACGGCTTGATTCCGAAGTCACTCGACTCCACGACGATATCGAGCGACTGACGACCCGGATCGATGGCCTCATCGATGGAAACCGTCTCGGGGCACAAAACCCGGTAGACCACCAGCAACCGGTTGTCAAAGAACCGGCGGTCACCAAAGACGAATTCGCGGAGTTCGCTGAACACGTCGAGAAACTCGACGACCAACTGTCGTCGTTTGAATCACGATACAGCGATGACCAACAGCGGGTCAATGAAAACTTCAGTGACGTCGAGGACATCCTCCAGTATCTCATCGGGCAACTCGACGCACTCGACGAGCGACTCGAGGATGTCGCAACACAGGTTTCCACGGAAGAATCAGATACGGCGACTCGGGAACGGCTTGCGGAAATCAAGCAACTCGCCAACAAACGGGGGATACGCGACGCCCGATGTGAACGGTGTGACGAACCAGTCGATCTCGTTCTGCTGGAACGAGCCGAGTGCCCGCATTGCTCACACCCATTCGAGGATCTCAAGTCACAGAGCACCTGGTTCGGCCTCTCCGAATCACACACGCTCACATTGGCCTCGCCAGAAAGCCTCCGCCGGACAGGTGATTCCATTGAGACGAGTCACCCCGAAACCAGGGATCGCGGCACTATCACGAGTGACGAGTCGATCGATAGTGACACTGAGTCAGAAACCGACATTCCAGCGACGGAAGATAGTCCGTTAGTGAGTGACGCATTATTAGATGAACTCGACGGACTCTCACTCCGGACGGACCCAGCCGACGAAGAGGACGACGCAAGTACCGGACTCCGGGATACAGTGAATTCCGACGAGGAGTAATGGGTCGGCGTGGCCGGATTCGACCGAGTACTCGATCACTCTTCGGACGACTGGTTCCTCGCCTGACCACTAGTCGTCTCCCTCCAGGCTACTCGGCTATAGAATGACTGGATCGAACGACGCTGGCACGAACGGAGAATCTGACGAGGCCGACGAAGCGTCCGACTCGTCTTCACGAGCATCATCGCTGAAAGATCTCGCCAACTCTCTCAATCAGCGTCGAGGGGGGAACGCAGCGGACCGAAATACCTCAACCGTAGATCTGGATATCGACGACACGGACTCCGACGAAGGTGGTCTCTTCGACTGGTTCGATCGAGGAACGAAGGACGACGTCGAATCAGGCAGGGTGCCAGACGCGATCAAAACATCGTCTAGCGTCCTGGTACTCGGTCCGATACGGGGGAAAAAGTCCGATAGTGTCTGCGTCGATTTGCTGACGCTCTACCCTATGGATTCCACGAATGTCTTACTCGTGACTGTGACGCAGTCAGCTGATGATCGCATCTCCGTGTGGAATCAGTACGCAGATGAATCACCTCCGAATATGCTGGTTTTGTCACTCAAGAAAGAGGCCACGAGAACAGGAACCTCCTCCGTGATTTCCACACAGAGTGGACCGGGTGATATCACGATCGAGACCCTGTCAGATCCCTCAGACCTGACCCAACTCGGCATTGCGCTCAGCAAACATCATTCCGAACTCGCGAGCACTGCTGATCGTACCGTGATGTGTATTCATTCACTGACCGCGCTCCTCCAGTACGTCGAGCCCCAACGGATGTTTCGCTTCCTCCACATCCTGCAAGGGAAACTGGAATCCCACGAAACGTTCGTCCACTTTCACATGGACGAAGATGCACACGACCAACAAACACTCCGGATATTCGAATCGTTATTTGACACTGTCGTCAGAGTCACCGACGATGGGGAACTCGAGGTCGTATCGGAACCCGAGTGATCGTCACTTGGAAGACTGGAGTTCTGGAGGGGGTCCTTCGTCTCCGATGTGCATCTGCCGGCTGTAGTATAGCTGGATGAACGCTGACGCGCCAAATGTCGCGAGGACGATGACTGCCCAGGCGAGATCAGGTAGCATTGAAAACGGGCGTATCTCGAACCACGCGAGCAAGAGAATAACAGCATTTGCGAGCGTCAGTCCTGCATAATACATACTCCATGGGACACTGTCCTCCGGGACGACTTCGAGGTACAGATCGACGGATCGCATCGAATCCGAGAGCACCACGGTTCCGGCATCCTCATCGTAGTCGATGAGTCCCTCCTCGTCCATCGTCGATAAATGGGACTGATAAAGGGCGATGTAGACTCGTTTTCGTTCTTGGGAGGTCAACTCCTCGATAGCCGTATCATTCTCCCACGCCGCTACCTGTTCTGAGAGTTCCCGGACGGAAACCGCGTCATCGACCTGTTTCAAATAGTGGAGAGTATACCGTCGTCGTTTATTCGAGAGAGCGGTATAGAGGGCGTCCTCCGCCGGAGTTTCGACGGAGGCAGTCTCTTCTCCAGATTCGGCGTCCATGGCTGGGAAGCAACCGTCGTGTCAGTTCAGTCAGTGGTTGGTTGTAAAGGTTGTGTTGATTTCATATATGGTTGCTTCCTGTATTCGAGAAATACCGGGGGGACCGTACCGTGTCACCCTCCGCGTTAATCTTTCATTAAGCGAAAAGACCCAGCATTAGGATCGTCTAACCACATGGTAGGCCGGTCTTACAAAGGGGATAGGGGGTATATGGATGTGTAAGCCCCGTGGGCCGGCGCAATGGTCGTGCTGGCTCGGTGGGGGCGAAACACAACACGGAGACTTCAACCATGAGACCCAAAGGAAAGCTGTTCGCACTGCTCGCGATCTTTGCCGCAATAGGCATTGTCACCGCGACTGGTGCGTTCACGACTGTGACCGCAGAGCGAACGACGAACGTGACTGTTGCTGGCGACTCAAGTGCACTGCTTGCGCTTGCACCGGCGGATTCGCCAAATGGGAACGCCTACGCGCAGGAGAATAATGGGCAACTAGAGCTCAGCCTGAATGGGGACTTCAGTGGGACAGTTGACGGGAGTGGCGTGAATCTAAACGCCAGGACGACTGTCGACACCGTATTCAACATCACGAATCAGGGTTCCCAGGATGTTGGTGTCTACATTTCGAAGATTGGTCCGAACGCCGGATTGGTCCAGTTCTACAATGGATCCGTCGGTAGTGGCCTGAATATGACGTCCAGCAGTAACGCACAGACGGTTTCGCCTGGTGAAACCATCACGGTCTCTATCGAGATCGATACAGTGGGTGCAGGCCTCAGCCCGGGTGACCAACTCGTGTCGGATATCGAGATCAATGCCGACGCTGATCTTGCCTAGATCTCAAACCTAACACGATCTGTCTGGGGACTGGCCCCCAGGAGTACGCCCCCTATGCGTTCGGCGATAGACGGTATCCTACCACCTCGAACCACCACTGTCCAGTCACATCACGATGTCCATCCACAGTCTCAAGTCCATCGTACTCGCACTTGCTCTGCTGGGACTTGTCGTCCCAACGGGCGCAGTGGTAACTGGAGCTGTGGACACCGTCTTCGAAGATAACGGAATCATTCTCGCACCGTACGACGGGCCGAACGGGAAATACGTCAGTATCGGCGACGACGGCAACATCAGCATCGACATTACGGATCCCGGTGTCAACGACGAAGGGATCACCGTTATCCGGAAACTGTTCGTCATCGAAAATCGCGGTGATCACCTGACGAGTATCTGGATTACCCACGATGCGACCGGGTCGGTCACGCTGTATGAAAACGTCTCGAGTGGCATACTCGACGCCACGGCCATCGAACGACGATCGATCCAAGGAGTAGAGAACGAAACGACGCTCGATCCGGGTGAACAGATCGTCGTGAGTATAGCCATTAACACGCAATCGTCCGACGTGGGTGTTGGAGACTCTCTCCTAGGAGAAATCACGCTTCACGAGCAGCGAGTCGGCACGCCGACGCCAAGTCCAACGCCGACTCCGACGGCCACGCCGACCCCTACGCCAAACATCACGCCGACGCCAACGCCGACCCCCAACGTCACGCCGACCCCTACTCCGACGGTAACGCCAACGCCGACTCCGACGCCCAACGCCACGCCGACTCCGACGCCCAACGCCACGCCGACGCCAACGCCGACCCCAACCGCTCGAGATGATGTTCAAGTCGGAGGCGGAACGGCGCAGCAGTCGAACATCATCGTGGAAGATGTTGACCCTCGGGTGGTGGTTAACGAGACGGAAGACGTGCAAAACCAGCCGAGGGCCGCGGTCGGGACCGTTGAAGATGAACCGACGGACGACGCAGAACCTGATGAGCAAGAGCCGGACGAGCAGGAACCCGACGAGCAAGACCCTGGGGAGCAGGAACCCGATGAGCAGGATCCGGTCGAGCAAGAGCCGGACGAACCAACTCCCGAATTCGAGGGGACCACGAGTACCATAAATCAAGGTGATAGCATCACGCTAACCGGGAGCCCATCGATTGTGGGCGGGATCAGTTCAGTCGATTCAAACCGGCAGATCATCAAAATGGTCAATATCACCGTTCCACCGAGTCAACGGAATCAGCCTACGACAATCGAGATGAGCGTCGATCGGGAGGACTTCGGGACCACGGATCCATCTAACGCTCGGATCGGACGGCTCACCGACGAGGGATGGCAACTGCTCGATACGACGGTCGCCTCCACGACCGCTGACACGGTCGTTCTACGCGCCCGAACGCCGGGATTCAGTCTGTTCGCCGTCTTCGTGAGCCCCCAAGTGACCTACGAGTGGACCTTGCCCAACGGGACGGTTCTCCAGGGCCAGCAAATTCGCCAGCGGCTGAACGACCCAGGGTACTACAACGTCACGTTGACGGTCAGGGACAGTCTGGGTAACGCTGATTCGACGCAACACCGCATCTTGGTCAACGATGCACCACAGGTCTCGATCGAACGACCGGAGACTATCGTAGCCAACGAGACGACCACGCTCCGAGCCAACGTCACGAACCGATTCGGTGACGTGACGGTGACGTGGTCCTTGCCAAACGGCAGCGAGGTAACGGGGCACGCTGTAAATTACACGTTCGGAAATGGCACCTATTCGGTCGAGGTGATGGCCGAAGACGAGTACGGTGCGAATGGTACTGCCGAGGAAACGATTACAGTCGGTGCACCATCACGCGTCGAGGAAGTCGGAGCGCTCGACCTGATGTCTGCAGATGACTTCCCGTTACTCACCTGGCTCGTCGTTATCGGCATAACTGTCGCCCTCTTTATGGGATTCCAACGATTCAGGGGATCAGGTCTTCCATCCCGAGCCACGTGGAGCGGCCTTCCACTGCGACGTCGGGGGATCCCACAAATCACGGTGATCGATGACGCCACCTGGGATCCACATCATGACCGATTCGAGATCGGCTCGTTGCGCGTGGAGGATCGCAGGGGTGACCTAGAAACAGTCGAAGTTTCTATGGTAGACAGCGAGGGGAGACAGGTCGCCCAAAAGACGATCAGTATGGATCAAACAGGATCCTACGAGGCATCCCCGGAAACCATCCCAGGTATCCCGAGTGCTGACGTTGATCCGACGCAAACCTACAGTGTTCAGATCCGGGCAATCGACGCCCAGGATAACGAAGATCGGGATGCTCGCGCAATCAGAATGCTGCCCAGAATTGGGAGAACCCAGATTCGTTCAGGTCGGGGAATCTCCGCTGACTAAACGGCCCGTTCACCGACGCCCCAAGTGGGCCATTATATAAGTACTTAGAAACTCTATATTACTCCCAGACAGTTCCAAGAAGTACTTGCCACGACATCTCTCTACACTGATTGGATACGGATGCAACCGACGAATCACGTAAGACTCACATAATGCCTCGAAGACGACGCCGGCGGCGAGGGGGGACCCATAAGCGACTGTTAGTTGTTACGTCGATCGTACTCATCTTTGTGGGATCAGCTGCTGGTGCCGTTTCGACCGGCGCTTTCACGACTCTTAACTCAAATAGCGGCGCGAACGTCGGGGCAGCAGGCGGAGCAGATGCATTTCTTGGCCTCGATATCGCGGATTCCGTCTCGGTGAACACGAACGATCGATTGGTGACTGTCACGAACAACCTTGGTTCTCCGATGACTATCACCGTCAGTCTCCAATCGTCGAACGCCGGGACATTGTTTGCTCCAGGCCAACAGGGCTCCACAGTAAGTTTCAATTTAGGGGTCAGTAGCTCCGAGACCGTCGATATCGAAGCCTCTCCAGGAGCTGCAGTCTCCTTCACGATCACGGCCGATGCAGGGGGAACGACGGTCGAAGGGACTCGTACTGTCCCTGTCCGAGGTGTGGGCCCGATCGAGATAGAGATCGACATCAAGCCTGATGACGAGCAGAACACGGTTAACCCGCGGAGCAAAGGAGTCATTTCTGTCGCAATTCTCCACACCGAAGACTTTGACCCAACGACAGATGTCGATGTAAATTCGTTACGGTTCGGAGCCACAGATGACGTCACACTCGACAACAACGAAGGTGCGCGTCCAGCCCACGGCGGTCATATCGAGGACGTTGATGGTGATGGAGATGATGACTTGCTGCTCCACTTCCCCATTGAAGATACGGGATTTGATTCCGAAGATGAAGAAGGGCGACTCGTTGGATTGACAACCGACGAAAACGATATTTCCGGCACCGACAGTGTAGAGATGGTCGGCTGAAATGGTGGAAATGGTCCAGGGAACGGCCCAGAATGGAAATAATAACGGGTAAGATTGATTGATTATCTGACCGAGACGGGGGTTGTGCGCGGAAAATTGATGAGTGACTCGCTGCACGTCATACCATTCTACCACAAGTAAACAATGAGCCGACAGACAGTACGGCCTACAAGCTGGCAAGCAGGTATGAGTACCGGCTTCGTGGCAGATCCAGCATACTCGATCGACACCCGATTTCCAGAATTGACCCGACCAACCCAGAGTAGGAGATCTTCTCCGTGAACCGCAGAAGAGGTCACTACATAGTTGTTAATTTCAAAGTATGTTCGGAATTAAGCGGATGAACCTCTACAACTAGGACCTCGGTGACGATCGACAAGATATAGTCGGTAGGATAATACTACCGTTCATGTGGATGGGAGTCCTCACAGGCCGAAGCAGTTTTCCTGCTGGGATGTGGGGGCTCTCAATGATGGGGCGACCACGGGGTGAATCATGTCGGTAAGTGGCCAGACCCAGGTACTTCTCGCCCGCTATGGCCTCATCGTCGCCATCGGACTCGCGCTCCTTGGTCCCGCGGCGCTCGGTAGCGCGGCAATGACCTACATGGATCCACCGGTCGAACAGGTGACCGAGCAGACCAATCAACAATTCGTTTCGACGAACGTGGAGACGAGCGCGGTTGTCACGAATGGAACGGCACTCTACGATGAGGGCG
>CAZEDI010000021.1:28668-32801 GCA_964510865.1 uncultured Halobacteriales archaeon | reverse complement strand
GTAACCCAGGGACGTTCTTGTACGGCCGGATCGATCCGAAGTAGAGGAAGACGTGAGCGTCGGCAGGCAAGTCCAACATCTGTCGGGCATCGATAGGTGATATGTCATTGGCATACCAATCCACGAAATGACCATGAGGGATCACGGCAGGTGACCGACTATACCGTGACGGAAGCCGGTAACACTGTTGTATGACTGCTGCAGCACTGGGACAATGAACGATGATGCGATCTGAAAGCCGGCACACGATATGTCGGACGAGCCGATCGATTGTGGGTGCGTCTCCCTCGTGACTAAGATGATTGTGGACTGTCCAAACAAGAGTGATGCCCAGGAGTCGAAGATAGACGAGTTCGATTACGAATAAAGTCGCCCAGACCACGGTTGTCAGGATTGATCGATGAAGAAAAAACGGGTGAAGCCAGTGAAGATGCACAATGTCTGGTTTACCATACGTTCGTATGGCGGAGAGAAGTGGAAATCGACCGTCTGCGTCGGCCAGACGTATCGTCATACCACGGTCTTCCAAGGCATCAGTAAGCTGCTGTTGATACGGATTGGTGCTCGCAGTAGGAACATGGAGCACCTTCATCGAACCAACGCAGGGCGATATACGCCGTAAGTATACGTCCGTTTCCAGGAAGACAGTTCATGGATTGGTGCTCTTGGCTGTGAGAAAACCGACTAGGAGACGCATTACTACCCACCGAAGTCGGGAACCAAACCACTGATGGAGCGATTGACACAGTTCGACTTCTATGGGACGTATCGGGTCGAGCTTCAGGGAACCGGAGAACTTGCTGAAAAGCTCAAACAGACCTATCACCACTTCATCACCACTGATCAGTCGGACGATCCCGATCTGATCATTGATCTTCGTGCCGACATACCCGACCCAGAAATCGTACTCGGTGACCCAGATCGATACTACGGTCGAAACGGCACCCACTTCATCATCAAGCAGTGGGGGAACCACCTGGCAATCGACGAAACATGGAAACAAATCCGGGCGACGGATGGAACGAGCCAGTTTCCCGTCTCGTATCTCCTCGAGTTTGAGGTTCGAAAGCACCTAGCAACGCAGGGCCGGATGCTCCTGCATGCATCTGGCGCAAATATCAACGGACGGACATTCGTCTTTCCCGCGTGGCGCCATGCCGGCAAGACAAATACCATGTTATCGTTTCTTCGAGCAGGTGGCGATTATCTCTCGGACGATCGCGTATGGGTTGATGCCGGGGGCCAGGTCTGGGGGTACCCGTTACCGATCAATATGAGGGCCCCAAACATCCAGTCCTTCGCGGAGCAATCTGGACTGACCCGGCCCCAACAGTTGAGAAGGACGTTGAGCGAGGCCGTATTCGATAACGTGACACGGGAACGGTCATTCATCGATAAAGTCATCTACTTCTTGACGGAGTTCTACCTCGATGTCGACTTGAACGCTGAACTCGTTTCCATCGACTCGCTAATGCCCCATTCCTCGTATGTCGGCAAAGACCAGATCGATGACATTGTAATCCTCCGAACGGCGCCACTTGCCCAAGATGATGTCGTCGCTATTGAGTCAATCTCGGACAAGCAGGCCATCTCGACGCTTGAAACAATTGGCTACTATGAGTGGAATAACCAGCTAGATGAGTACTTTCGTGCATTTGAAGCACTCTTCGGATCGTCACATAAACGAGAAGAGCTCGAAGGCTTGGTTGCCGATGAGAACACGATTCTCTCCTCCCTGCTTGACAGTATTGATGTTTTTGTGGCAGGCGTCCCGAGGAACGAGGAGTGGGCCAAATCGGGGCTGAGCGATGAGATTGTGGATACGTTCACTGCTATTACAGAGTCAGAAGTCCTAGCTCGTCATTGACCAGGTGGGACCAGTCCATTATTTCACTTCAACGCGGACACTAACGTGGATGCATGACGACGTACGTCCCAGTCGAAGACCGTCACAATCGCGCCCACGCTAAGGATATAGCATCCGATACCGACGAGGACGAGTAATAGAAACTCAAGTTTCGGTGAACCGAGTGCGACTGATTCCCGGGTGACCGTGACGAGAAATCCCATACCACAACTCGCGACGACTGGATAAGCGAGTTCCCTCAAAACACGTTGAGGCGGGAGGGAGAGGTGTCGATACAGGAGTGAGAGATTGAACGGGAGACTGACCAGAAGAGATGAGACGAGCAACATCAGGGCAATCCCTTCGACACCGGCCCATTGAGCGATTGGGATCACGACGATGACCATAGGAACTAGCCGAGCAAGAGCTACTTTCGTGATGTAGCTTGGGTGGCCGATCGCCTTCCAGAGCGGTCCGAACGAGGCGAGAATTGAAAGCACGAAGCCATAGAGGCAGAGAATGCGCATAGGGGCGATGACCGGCAACCACTCTGTCCCGAGAAAGGCTCTCACAAACGTCGGCGTGACAACGAATATTCCTGCCGTCATTGGGGCTGCGACGAACGACGTGACCTGGATAGTCCGGATGTACGATCGGCGAAGCGCGTCGAGATCATCCTGAACTTTTGAAAAGAACGAAAACATGAGGTCACCAATGACACCCGTGATTTCGGACGCAGGGGCGTTCCCTAGCCGGTAAGCTATTTGATAATATCCCAACATTGTTGATCCGAGGAGCCATCCAACGACGATGTCGTCGCCTTCGGAGAGAAGAAACGTGATTCCGTTTGTAGCAGTGATCCACTTTCCATAGCTAAACAGTTCCCGGGCACGGGAGATATCCAAAACGGGTGAAGGGCGGTAGGGGTGGAGAAGATATGAACCGATAGCATGGACGATGTCTGCTGCGACAAAGGCAAGAACGAGTGCCCAGACTGATCGTGTATGAACCCCGACGGTGAGAGCAACGACGAACTCTGCTACATTCCCTGAGAAGAGATAGGCGAATTTCTTGTGAAATTCGAGATCCTTCTCGAAGTACACGATTCCGGGGTTCCTGATTCCTAGGAGTAGGGGAGAGATCGCAACAAACCTGAGTAATTCAGTCACACGGGGTTCGTTGAAGAAAGCAGCAACCCCCGGCGCAATAAGAACGATGATAGCCGCAATCGACACCCCCCGAAGCAACTGCATGCTCCACGCAGTATCGAGGAACGAATCGATATTATCCTCTTTTCGTTGAATAAGTGCCTGGTTAATCCCGAGCATGGAGAAGCGATTGAGTGAGGCAAGCGTCACGAGGACAATACCCATGAGCCCAAAATCCCGTGGCTCTAGCAGGTTCGCCAGTATGATTAGCGTGATCAGCTGCAGAATACGCCCGCTGATATTGATCACGATCTCCCATACTCCGGATCGAATCGTCCGTGAGACGAGATCTCCCCTGGGGATGAGGCGCCCGAAAATCATCCGGATCCACTGGAGAAACCGATGAATCATGGTGAATCTGGGAATCTGGAATCGATGTGGTAGAAGAACGTTCCTGCAACGGGCCTCCAATCAGTAATCCAACCTTTCTTCAACATCGATTAACCCCAGTCCGGTTCTGCAGAACCCGCGAGACGGAGTTAGTTATTCATGAGCTACTACAGCCGAGGATGCGACAAACAATAGATGGATATGCAAGCATACAGCAGACGGTATCCAGCCTGTTTCCGCTGAAGTCGACAGTACACGAGTCATAACAATCCGGGGGACGAGCAACGGAGTGGACGATGTACTCATTGAGACAGTTGATTCACGGGATACGTCATCCAGATCTCGTACGGAAGGAGGTGAATCGTCACTATTACAGATGGATGAACGACCACTCGTACAACGATGACGGTGTAGATGTTTTCGAGGAGGACTGGGACAACCTCATCATCCTCGATGCGTGCAGATACGACCTCTTCTCTGATCGCTATATCATCGATGGCGCTCTGGAACGCAAAGAATCACGTGCATCAGATACGGAAGAATTCCTCCGGGCAAACTTTCACCAGAGAACGCTGCACGATGTCGTCTATGTCACCGGCAACCCTCAGTTATATCGGAAAGAGATCGACACGTCTCTCCATGCAGTCAGACACGTTTGGCAGGACGATGGATGGGACCATCGCTTTCGAACTGTCCACCCTGCAACGATGACCAAGAGGGGGATCGAAGCAGCGCGTGAGTTCCCGAAT
>CAZEDI010000021.1:13792-28658 GCA_964510865.1 uncultured Halobacteriales archaeon | reverse complement strand
CATGCAACCGCACTACCCGTTTATCGGCCCGACCGGACAGGACTACTTCGACCTCGAAAGCCTCGCCTTCTGGGACAGAGTCGAATCTGGGGAGATACCTGTTTCCAATACAATCATCGAACAAGCCTACGAGGAGAATCTGGATGTGGCCCTACCCTACGTTAAAGAGCTTCTCGAAGAGTTAGCTGGTAAAACAGTGGTGACGTCTGATCACGGTCAAATGCTAGGAGAACGAGCTGGAATTCTCCCACGAACGTACTACGGTCATCCTCCCGGTTTGTACCATCCCACACTCGTTGGCATCCCTTGGCTTGTCCAGAACTCACAACCCCGACGAGAAATCTATGCAGAGGAACCAACCGAGAGGGAGGATGTCGACGCAGACGAAACGACAGTCCAAGAACGTCTCAATCAACTCGGATACGCCTGAGGAACGCGAGATATAGCCGATGCACACCCTCATGTTGCTGGACGACACTTACCCTCCGGACATCAGGGTTAGAAAGGAGACTGGGAGTCTGCTCGATGCTGGACACGACGTAACCCTTCTCAGTCACCGGGAGGAGGGCCAGCCAGAACGAGAAGTGATTGATGGTATCGACGTTATTCGTCAGCCGCTACAGAATGCGCATGTGGGACCAAGGGGCTGGCTGAACGGGGGGAGGTATCTTCTTACCCATATTCACCACACATGGCTGGCCACAATCGAATCGATACTCGATAGCGAAAATATCGACGTCCTCCACGTCCACGATCTTCCGCTTGTCAAGACTGCAATCACCGTCGGCAAACGCCAAACGGTCCCTGTCATTGCTGATCTCCACGAAAATTGGCCAGAAGCAGTTCGGCAGTATCGAACCGTTGACCAGTGGCATCGATTCCTGGTGGAACCGAGTTACCTTCTCGGCCGGATCGCTACCCCGATCAGGAGATTGAAGCGCCTTGAACGATCCTGCATCCGGCGTGTCGATAGAACGATCACAGTCGCCGAGGAGGCCAAAGCTCACTATGTCCAGGAATGTGGTGCCGATCCATACCGCGTCCACGTCGTCCCGAATGTCGTCAAGCTCGACCATTTCAATCCAGCTACTGCCGAGCCGATCGGTTTCGAGGACGAATTCACCCTGACGTATGTCGGAACGCTGGGGGGTGAGCACCGCGGTCTTCAACCAGTGATCGATGCGCTACCATCTCTTCGAGATACGATTCCGGAGATTCGACTACTTATCGTCGGTTCAGGCGATAAATACGAGCGGGTGCTCCAGAAACGGTGTCGGGAAAACGACGTCGAGGATACGGTGACATTCACGGGATGGGTCGACTTCGAGGACGTTCCCCGATATATTGCCGCAAGCGACGTCTGTCTTGTCCCACATCGATCTACCCCACACACTGAAACGACGCTCCCCCACAAACTGTTCCAGTACATGGCGCTTGGAAGGCCGGTTATTGTGACTAATGTTACCCCGCTGGCTCGAATTGTTGGTAGAGAAAAAGCAGGTATTATCGTTCCTCCTAGTGATCATCAGGCAATTGATGACGCAGTGACAGAACTCTACAACGACCCCGAGTTGGCGAAATCACTTGGTGCGAACGGCCGAAAGGGAGTCGAAGAACGATATAATTGGTCTCATGCCTCAGAGGCTCTCCTCGAAACGTATCGGCAGGTCGGCGGATCACCCCAAACAACACCCCGGCAATCGTCATCCGGTAGTCCGCCACAGTCGTGAGTCACAGGAACCGCGAATCGTACATATGGTACTACTCCACTACTGCTCGGAGATGTGTGTGGAGTTTCATTACATGGATTCACGACGCCTACTAGAGCATGAGGACTGGTCAGACTGGGTAAGTTACGTATACTAAATGGAGATATCCTGGTACCCAGCGGCATGGCTTGGAACCGGGAGTCAGATCACACCAAGGGGACGTGTGTGATCGGGCTCGGCCGAATTGGGCTGCCGTTAGCATTACTACTCGCACGAGACCGAAACGTCATCGGGGTCGACATCGACGAAGACCACGTTGATTCACTTCAGGCAGGAGAGCTCCCGTTTTCCGAGCCTGGGCTTGAAACCCTATTCGATGCAGCAGGCGATTCTTTTGAAGCTCATACGGAGATTCCTGACGATTCCCAGGAGACCTACGTGATTGTGACACCGACACCGCTCGAGCCTGAAACGCGAGTAGCAGATCTCAGCGCTGTCAGGGGCGCGGCGGAAGCCGTCGCGAATGTTCTCACACCCGGAAATATGGTCGTCTTAGAATCCACGGTCCCGCCAGGAACCTCGAAACAGGTCGTGATCCCAACGCTTGCCGAGGAGCTCGATCCCGCAGAGTTCGGCTACGCCCATTGTCCGGAGCGGGCACTCCCTGGGAACACCGTCGAAGAAATGGTCACAAATCACCGGGTGATCGGAGCAACGGATGGGACATCATTAAACGATGCTCGCGATCTCTACTCATTCGTGGAGGGATCGATCCATCCGACTGATCCTACCACGGCAGAATTCGTGAAGTTAATCGAAAATACCTATCGGGATGTTAACATCGCTGCGGCAAATGAGTTTGCAAAGCTTGCCGAACGGAATGGAATCGATGGCCGGTCGGCGATCGACCTAGCCAACAAGCATCCACGTGTAAATATCCTCACTCCCGGTCCCGGCGTCGGTGGACACTGCCTCCCGATCGACCCACAGTTCTTGACACAGCTCACGAATGAGTCCCGAATGATCGGGGTTGCACGAGAGATCAACTCCTCAATGCCGGCCCATACACTCGGACTAGTCAGAGAACTCCTAGATGGGGAACCGAATCGCCGCCTTACGGTTCTGGGCGTCGCATATAAGGGTGATGTGAGTGACATCCGGGAAACGCCAGCGAGTCGATTTTACAGGCTTGCACGAAACGAAGGCTACGACGTACGCCTTCATGATCCCCATGTCGAGGAGTACGAATACGAGCTCAGTCCATTCGAGGAAGCGGTCGAGGGAAGCGATTGTCTGGTTGTGCTCGCAGATCACACGGAGTACCATCGATTACCCGTCGAACGTATTGGTGAGCTCATGCGTGGGGCAGCCATCATCGATACACGAGGGCTCATCCAAGAGCGCCGCTGGACGGATGCTGGCTTCAGAATCCGGATTCTTGGTGACGGACGCCAAGCTCGTGGATTTGACGCCACTCGGCTCCACGAACAACAACCAGAATCGTAACGAGTCGTCCCAAACTCCCACCGTCTCAGCGGAGGAGAGGAAATCACTCCGACCGTCGCAGTGTTTTCCGTCACGGGAAAGACCTAATCCTGGGGCTCTCTCAGGTCACCTATGGAAGAGACAGGGAAGCTCGTCTTCCTCCGTGAGCCAGAGGGCGTCGAAGTACGCGAATACGAAGTACCGGAGCCAGAGCCAGGTGCAGTCCTGACAGAGGTCGTGCGCGCGAATGTCTGTGGTTCGGAGCTCCATATCTGGCGAGGTGAACACCCACTTATTCGGGACGGGGTTCTCGGCCACGAGGCGCTGTGTCGAGTGTCCAAACTGGGCGAGGGGGTCGACACAGATTATGCAGGGACGCCAATCGAGGAGGGTGACCTGATCGTCCCGGCATATTTCGTCACCTGTGGACGATGTCGCTACTGCGGAGCTGGAGAGTTCAGGCTCTGTGAGAACGCCTACCGCGGCTGGTCACGGCCACCGGATCAGGAACCACACTTCCATGGAACCTTCGCCTCACACTACTACATCCACCCCGATCAGTTCTTCTACAAGGTTCCAGAAGGGATCGACGAAAGTGTCGCCGCAGGGGCGAACTGCGCTCTTTCCCAAGTGCTCTGTGGACTGGATTACGTAGACGTCGATCCCGCAGATACAGTGGTGGTACAGGGAGCGGGAGGATTGGGCTTGAGTGCTACCGCCGCGGCGAAGGAACGTGGAGCAAACGTGATCGTCGTCGAAGGTGTGGACGGCCGTCTCGAACGCGCAATCCAATTCGGTGCCGATCACACAATTGATATGCGAGAGTATGCCACCGTCGATGATCGAGCCGAACGGGTCAGGGAACTCACGGACGGCCTCGGTGCTCATGTTGCGGTCGAGGTGACAGGCATCCCCGATGCGTTCTCCGAGGGAATTGACTTGCTTCGTGCAGGGGGTCGCTACCTCGAGATGGGGAACATCGTGCCCGGCAAGACAACGGAGTTCGACCCGGGAAAGATGACGCGGAAATCGATCGACGTCATTTCGATCATGCGGTACGACCCGTGGTATCTCCAGGACGCGCTGGCGTTCCTCCGGGACCACGGAGACAACTATCCCTTCGAAGATCTCCTAGACGCCGAGTTCGATCTCGTCAACGCAGAGGAAGCGCTCCAGGCATCGAGCGATCGATCGCTTACACGTGCGTCACTTATTCCAAGTCAAGAGGAGTAAACTACCCCTCCTTCCCTCGCACCTTGGGGCCGGAAGCTCTGACTCAACAATGCTGATCCGACCGAGGGGAATGACAGTTAGACGGAAGAGACCGGTTCCATCAGGTGCTCGAACGAAGTCGGATACCGGTCACGATGATTGCCGTGAGGAGGAGGAGTACCTGAAGACCGGTATTTGCGATCGGGAACGTCCGCTCCACGCCTGCTGGATCGGGACCGCGTGTAACATCGATCCCGGTCCGAAAGTGCCGATCCGCAGTAGTCCCCTGCCGCGACTGCTCCGCTTCCCAGAGCGTCTGGACGAGTCCGTGTTCTGTCGAGAGTTCGAGCTTCCCGTTCAGCACGTAAAACTGGTCGTGAAGTGGCCAAAACAGGTTCACCCCATTGTAGAAGAGATCGGGTCCGATTCCGGCTATGACGTACGCTATGACGGACACCCACGCGAGTTGTAATGCGCGTGGTCCGCGTGCACGGAGCCATGATTCATCACGTTCCAGATCGAGTATGATCACGGCGGTGGCCAGCGCTGGCACGAAAAGGGTGTGAAGCGCCGCACGGTGCCATCCATGCAAGTAAATCCCGATGAACGTATCAATATCCGGGAGAAAAACCACGAGCAGAATGATGCCTAGTGAACGTGCATCAAATTCCGTTTCGAGGAGTGCTGTGGCAACGAGTGCACCGATGGCAAGATGAACCACCGTGGACGGCATGGACGGCAGTGAGCAGTCATCCGAGTTAGCATTTTGGGGTAGAGGGTGTTTGCGACCTATTCGACGCTAGTCGACGTGCGATACGTTTTTCGTCGTTGGGTGGATGCCAGGCACCATGACGGACGAAGATCCCCGGCGAGACCTCGCGGAACGGATCGCTGGCGAGATCACGCTCTCGAATGACCCGGGAGCAACATTGCGAAAATGGCGGACAGACTTCGACGTCTCACAGACAGAGCTAGCAGATAGGATCGAGGTCTCTTCGTCGGTCGTTTCCGATTATGAAAGTGGTCGCAGGGAAAGTCCGGGTATCGGCGTCGTCCGTCGCCTCGTCGAGGGACTCCTCGACATTGATGAACGCCGTGGCGGACATCATATCCGGCAGCATGCCCGAGTACTCTCTGCGGGCTTCGAGTCGGATATCGTACTCGATCTCCGGGAGTACGCTACGACGCTTCCCATGGACGAATTCTACGACGTGATCGGAGGAACGGAACTCGTGGACGGGCCCGATGGTATCACCGGACACACAGTGATCGATAGTATCGAGGTATTACGGCTCTCATCTGACGAGTTCTACCGCCTGTTTGGCCAATCGACCAGCCGTGCGCTCGTGTTTACGAATCTTACACGGGGTGAATCACCACTCGTCGCACTGCGGGTCCTCTCCCCTAATCCCAACGCGGTTGTCATGCATGGCCTCTCGCCTGACGACCTCTGGGAACATGCACCGGAGGTAGCGGCGATGGATGGGTACTCCCTTGGCGTCGTCGAAACTCAACTCGATACGGTGCTCGATGGATTACGGGAATTACCTTAGATAATGGCGGACCACTGTAGTCGGTAGTCATCACAGGTGGTGTTTCCGACGCGGACAGTTCTATTCCGATGTCGATACTGGGGGATGCCCTGTTGGCAGTGGATAATCCGAAACCAGGGGCTACCGCGATGTGGCCTATCGTAACAGACATCCAACAAAAATAGATTTCGCATAGAATACTAACAAAAATGTTATTCTGCTAACCATTATGTCGGGCGACGTAGTAGGTACGGATGAGGAGAACACCAATGACAAAACCCACTGAATCGCGGTATGGACTCGCACGTCGAACGTCACCGGTCTCGGTCGGTCACCGCGTTCGACGTCAGGTATTCGCAACTGTCAAGGCTGCAGGTGCACCGCTTGCATTCCTCGGTATCACGGTAGTGAGTATGCTTGTTGGTATCGCCGCCATCCTATCGGTCACGAGCGTCCTGCCACCCACTCCCGGAACAGGAATCGCTACGATCATTGCGCTGTTCGGCTTGACCGCGGCTGTGCCAACCGTGTCACGGATCGCCGTTACATGGATTATCAAGAAAATCCAACCAGCAGATACCCCGAGGTTGGATTCACAGGAAACGGAGCCTACGCAGGTCGATCAACACGGCATCCGAATTGTTCAGGTCGAGCCGACGGGCGTGGTACTCACTCGACGTACTCGTACTCACGCTCGCCCATCCGGCCCCAACCGGTGAAGACGAATTCGTCACGGGGAATGGTGAAGTCCTTCCCCTCGTCCTCTTTATCGTAGTTATGGGTATCGTGAACGTGTTCATATTCCGCAAAAGATAGATCGTAACGTGCTTCGATCTGATGACCGATGTCAAGCGTCTCTATTGCATCCCGCCAACCCTCACAAATAGTCTCGGAGTGGATCTCCGCCTGAGCGCCACTTCCATAGGAGCCAACGAGCATGCGCTTGCCGGTGATATCCAGGTCTTCTCTGGCTGCGTGCTGGAGTGCTGCAGTTCGAGCGACGTGGACAGAGCCTGTATACCAGTTTCCGACCCGTCGTGAGATGTCGAGTGTCGGTTCGATGACCTTGCTATACCAGTCAAGATATCGGTTGGTCGCTTTGAGGTCGTCCATATATTCGCGGATAGCCTCCTCGTACGACGCTCGGTCACCATACGCGTCTTCCCGAGGTTGGCGCCCGATTTCCGCTTCGAGCGCATCCTCCACGTCCGTGCCCCTGATGATATGGCGATATCCAAGGACAGCGGCCTTTCGAACCATGCCAGGATACGGGGTGTGAAACGGAATGTAACAGAAGTCATCCGAGTGCGTAGCCCCCGCGACCGACTCGTAGTCCTCAAGCGCTTCGCGCATTCTGGCAAGATAGACTTGGACGGACCGCTTTCCGTCGACACTCGGGAACTGCTGGTTCGGTTTGAGAAAATCCGTCTCGTCGGCGCTTCCGATCCCTTGATGGGTCGACAGTTCGACGATGGATGGGTTCTCGTCGACGTACATCGCAACAGCTCCCGCGCCTTGTGTCCCTTCGCCCGCATCACCCCGAGCATACAATGCCGTATCAGTCGCGATGACGAGAGCACCCCGGTCTCTGTTTCGCTCGGATCGGATCCAATTGTAGGCATCATCCAGACTCTGGGTTCCAGAGATACACGCGAACTTCCGTTCACCTTTGTTGGCATGGTGGAAGTCGCCATCAAACACCTGTTCCAGACAGCCCGCAATGTACGTCGAGACGGGTTTCGAGTTATCGAACGCGCTCTCAGTTGCCACGTCGATCCGGCCGATATCATCGGGCGTCAGGCCCTTCCGTTCCATCAGTGCGTACGCAGCATTCGCTCCCATTGTGACGATATCCTCGTGCGCATCAGGAAGCGAACTCGCATACAGACCCAAGCCCTTCGAGAACTTTTCCGGGTCCTCACCCTTCGCAGGGGCGAACGTGTTCGGAAGGTCGAGCGCCAGCTTCCCCGTCCAGATTGCGAGGCCATCAATGCCGACGCTAGTCATGGTCCGGGATTTTGTGACGAGCTATAAGGACGTGTCGATGGCTTGTTCGACGAGTGACGAAACGTTACTCCTCTTCGACGACTTCCGGGGCCCCGAGCGCATCCTGGAGGCTATCGAGCCCGTAGATCCACTCGGTCGTTACGCCGTCTTCGATAGTATGTGCCAGATCTTCGTCGAATTCGTCGCCCGCAATGACACGTGTGCCAGCAAACACCGCGAGGCCGATGGCCCGCTGGAAGTCATCTTCCGCTTCTGCATCACGCGCTGCCCGGAGATAGTCTTCGACCCCAGCTTCTTCTGCGGGACCTTCCGCGAGGTATTCTTCGGCGGCGTAGAGAACGACTTCGAGGCGGGTCTGGACACCATTGACAAACATCGACTTCTCATCATCCCCGAGTTTCGGGTCAGTGAGAACGATTTCTTCGATGTCAGTTAATCGCTCAAAAGCGTTCTCTGCATCGATAGACTGGACCTCGCCGTCCTCGTCCTCGATGCCCTCTTCGACCGCCCGAATGATCTTGGCGACGGCGATTGCCACATCGCTCTGCATGTTCAGAAGAAGCCGGGCGGACTCTTCTTCCTCGAGATCGAGGTCGGCCTCTCTCACGCGATCTAACCAGTTTTCCCACCGCTCTTCCGAGTAGAATCCGCCGGGCGCGATACTCATACCATCAAGGCAGTCGGCCGCGGTGTAAAGGCTTTCTCTACGGCTGCGAGAGGGTAGCCATAGTATCAATTCCATACACGTGCTTCGGGGTTCGCACGTGTGCAGTCTCTATAGCATCCTCGTATCCGTTCTCCCGGAGCCACGTCGTTCGTCTGGGCACGGTTTTCGGGCCGAGTACGGCCCCTGGCCGATCGGGGTCATCGAGATAATCGGTCTCGAGCATGAATGGCTCGTCTGCGTCGATCGCTGACTCGATCGCCTCGGTTCGGGCGATGACACTCGGCGTCACTCCAGCGCACGGACTGGTAGCATAATGCTTGACAACCCGTTCCGGAGCGAGTCCGGCATCGGTCGCCCAGGCAGCAACGTCGGTGAGATCGTCTGTCGACTCCGTGTGCAGCTGGAGGGCGACCCCTGTTTCATTGGCAAGCTTGATCGCGTGACGTATTACGGCGTTCGATGCGTCCCAGAGCTCATCAGAGACATCGTAATGCGGGCGCCCGGACTTCAGTGCGACAACTGACTCGTTTCTGGCGTACTCCGATGCAACCTCGAGCCCTCCTTGCATGAGTTCGCGAGCCGTTTCCACGGACGTCCCGCGATCGTCGACGAGTCGCGATATAAGACCCGGATGGACGCCGAGAACCGGCCACGCACGGCCCGGGAGTGCCTCTGTTGCGCGCGTGACAAGGTCGATCGTTTCCTCGAAGACAGGACCGAAGTCATCGGGGTCGCTTGCCTCCACGTCGAGTTTCCATGACGGCTGATTCACGAGAAGAAGGTGGGTCCCGCCAGCACGTGCAAAGTCTCTCACTGCGTCCATTCCGTGGTTCTGAGCATCGAGATGACAGTGATCGTCTAGAACGGGATGAGAGAACGCGGGATCAGTCATGGTCGTTACTGTGAAGTCGACGGGGAAAATGCTACCTTTCCCGCCGGAGTCACTCCGTGGGCCCTAGAGAAATAACCTCATCTGCCGCGGCGACGAATCCCGCGGATCGGCCGTGGTCGCCTGGAGTAATAGCAAGCGTCGATATGCCGTGTCGACCAGCCAGCTCGAAGACAGGCTTGAAGTCGATATCGCGGGAGGCGATTGCCAGCAGTCCCGTTGATCGGGTAGCAGCGAACTCCGTAGCTTCGACTGCAAGACGGACATCCACGTCGCCACTTGTCACGATAGTCTCGAATCCATGGGCTTCGGCCGCTCTAACGAGATTACTCGGCGCGTCCGCATCAAGGTAGACACGGAGACAGGACACGCGACCTCGATCACTGATGACCGCTCGCAGGTCGTCGAAATCTACATCGAACTCCTCGCGGAGGACATTCGGCCCGTCGACGAACAAACCCACGTCGATCTCCGCGGGCTCGGTAGACATGGGCCTGGTTCGGCTCCGGCAGGCATAGTGATAGCGGTTTGTGCGGTAGAGAACCGGGTCTGATTACAACGCACGTTCAAATAGGAGCGAGCGTCAGACAGTGTGCCGACGCATCGAGACAACACGAGTCGGCCTGATCAACATGTACTGTTTCAACTGTGGAAACGCGGAACGGTTCGTCCTCGCGATCGAGTGTACAATCGAGTATCGTCCGCCTGCTCTCTTCGATCCTGACTGGGGAATCATGGCCCAGTGTCGGGACTGTTGGAGCGACGACGTCGCCGGTTCCCCTGTAGCCATCCTCGCGGGTCGGGGGCAGTAGACCGATCGACGACCATGTGGTAGCGTCGACGGTCGCGAGGACTCGCCGGTTCCCGTTGCCAGCCGACAACGGTTGCACCGACCGTAAATGCAGTTGCTCGAATCCCACGGGTGAATCGTCGGCCACGATCGTCGGGGAACGCCAGTCGAATTGTTCTCGGAGACTCGAGAAGGACGAGTTCTGGAGACACTTCCTCGATCTCCCGGATCGCTGTAGTTCGGGCAGCTGCGAATGACATCAGGGACCGTGTTCTCGATGTCTCACCCTCAACGACGTGTATGCTCCCTCCAGGGGTCCACCGATCCCCATCGAAGGAAACGCCGGCTGGAGGCGAGATGACAACACGATTACACGTGAAGGAAGGACGGGGCCCACAGAGCAAAACGGATCCTAATGGGCCAGTGAGTGTCATTTGTGACTATTTCGGCAAAATAGCTACAAACGCATAACAGTGCCGATCTGCGGAAGTAGAATATGGACGAACGGATCCTGGGGACGACTAAGGTGACAGATCGCTGGCGGATCAGTCTCATCAAAGCGGTCCGGGAGGAATTTGCTGAAGATGGACGGGAGATCGCTGTGGGAGACAGGGTGGTGTTCAAGTACAAAAATGGCGAGATCGTCGTCGAACCTGCCTAGGATGAGTTCCGATGTGTTCGATGGTGGGTCCACATATCAGTCCGGAAGAGGGCAGACAATGGATCTCGGTATGCAGTCAGCCTAACTCCGCTGTCTTCGGGTTCTCACCAAGGCAACGTGGATTTTGACGGGCGCTGTGCGATACATTGATGGCCTCGGGGAAGACGGGGTAAGGGGTAGTAACTCGCTCAGAGAGACACCGACGACGTTACCTCTGGGTGTTTCGTATCTTTGGCGTGGACGAGCACACCCGAGATCCCGATGCACCCAAGCCGCCCAATGGCCGGTCACCGACAGGATGGCTCCCTGCATCGGAACGATGGGAACACGGAACACTACGGCGAGCGACCGTCCACGGCGTCCGGCTCTATAACGGGGGCGAATACCACATGGCACACGATTGTTTCGAGGACGAGTGGTACAACTACGGACATGGGACGACCGAGAGTGCATTTCTCCATGGTATGGTTCAGGTCGCTGCGGGGGCGTACAAACACCATGATTTCACGGACGATAGTGGCATGCGGAGCTTGTTTCGGACTGCACTGCAGTACCTTCATGGCGTTCCTGGAGATTTCTATGGGGTAGATGTTCGCGAGGTCCGGGCTGTTCTGACGAATACCATTGACGACCCCTGTCGTATCGATGAGTGGCAGATCAGGCTGGACGGTATGCGGCCGGAGCATACGGATCTCGATACCACGTATGCTCGTGAAATCGAGTGACTGCATCGAGGAAACGATAGTCGGATAGCAGTTAATTCGCCCGCGGATCGAGTATTTCGTCGAGTGAATCGCCGAGTACACTGAGGGTCACGACAGTAAGTGTCAGAACGATCACTGGGACCAACGAAATCCACCACACATCTGTCAGCGTCCCCCAGCGAGTGCCTAAAGTTCCATCCGCAATGAGGGTCCCCCACGATCGTACTCCCGGTACGCCGAAATTGAGGAACGAGAGGGCTGCTTCAGCGAGGATGAGATTCGGAATCTGGAGGGTCGTCGCAGTTATGACGGTCGGTGTCAGATTGGGGAGAAGATGGTGACGAATAACATACCATCGGGACCCGCCCGCGCTCTCGGCCACAGTGACGAAGAGCTCTTCTCGCTGGGCGAGCGCATCGTTCCGGACGAGGCGCGCAACGTTCCCCCACGATAACAACCCGAACACGGCGATCAGCAGAAACATGTCGCCACCACCACCGAGCAAGAACCGGACGATGATGTACACAAATATGGGTGGGAGAATCTGAACGATTTCGACACTCCGCATCAATAGTGTGTCGACCCAGCCACCCGCATACGCACTTACTGTCCCAACCGTTACCGCAACAGGGACGATCACCACGGTAATCACAAAACCAAGGACAAGAGCCGTTCGAGCTGCGAGGGCAGTATAGAGGAACACCCCTCTCCCTTCGAATGTCGTCCCCAAGGGATACTGCATTGTTCCGTGACACTTTCCGTTGCTCACGTCTCCAAGACAATTCGCAACTGCCCCTATGTCGATAATTGCGAAAATTGGGGGTTGGTAACTGGCCTCGATATGGACCTGCGGCTGGACAAGTAACGGGCCGACAAGTCCGACGAGAGCGAGCACTGACAGAAATATGCCGGAGAAGAAGGCCGCCTTGTCACGTCGAAGCCGCCGAAAATACGTCCAGGTTAGGTCGCGGTGCCGAATCGCTGGGAGGACACCGAAGAAACCGAAAGCGCTGAGAGAGAATCCAAGCATCCAGTCGACCTGGGTAGGGTGCCAGGGATCGAATGGCCAGATGGGCTCGTCGAGTAACGGTGCATTCGCGGCAAGGATGGAGTGATCATAGACAAATGCACCGATAAGAAAACAGAGGACGAAAAAGAAGGCGAGAACCGACTGAGAGGGCAGGAGATTCCACTGTGTCGACTCCATAGACTCGATGTCCACGGGGTCCATCGCGTCGGGAGCATTCTCAAGAGGGCGCTCGGGCGGCATCGCAGGGAGTGAAAGTCGAATTCGCCACCGGGTATGAAATAATTAAGGGGACGGGGTGTGTGCCGCTGGATGCACCGAATGCGAACGGCAAAATCGGTCCATGATTGCGGTGGCTATCCCTGGATAGTCAAACCGGTGATCTCCCTGTGAGCCGGACTGGCTATGTCGTGCGACGGTTTCTCTGGACGGTCACGGTTGCATTCCTGGTCCTTTCTGGGACGTTCATACTAGTCGCGGCACCCCCCGATCCGAACGGGATGTTGGTGGCATGGACTGCAGCAATCGGAGGTGGGAACGCAAGCGCAGCACTCGAATCGTATCAGGCCGGCCACGGACTCGATCAAACACTCCTTGCGCGCTACATCAACTTCATGACCGGACTCCTGACGCTCAAGTGGGGCCACTCTACAGTCTGGGGAGAGCCCGTCTCGTTGCTCATCGCGGAGCGCGGTCTCGTTACGGCTACCTACGTGGTTCCGTCGTTGCTCTTCTCGGCAGTCGCGGGGACACTCGTGGGAGTGTTCGTCTCGATGAGGGAATCGACTCGACTCGATTCGCTCACGTCAGGACTTGCATATGTCGGGTTTGGAATCCCGAACTTCTGGCTCGCTCTTATCCTGGCGACGATCCTCTCGAGTTCGTTCTTTATCGAGAGTCGATATGACCTCGAACGCAGTTTCCTCGCACTGGACAACCTAACGGCGCTCCTTGTTCCGGCCTTTGCGGTGAGTACAACGCTGTTTGCGGTACAACTACGATATGTCCGAGCGGAAACACGCGCTCACCTCCAGGCTGACGTTGTCAAGACGGTCCGAGCGAAAGGAACGAGTCACTGGCGAGTGGCACGGCATGCCTTTCGACGAGCCGCACTGCCACTTCTCTCGATCGTGTCCGAACAAGTATTGACGGTGCTCTTTATCTCGGTTTTCGCGATCGAGGCGGCCCTCGGGGTCCCGGGGTTGGGGGATCTTGCTTTTACCGCGATACAGCGCCGCGACGTCCCAGTAGTCATGATTTGTGCGTTGATTCCGATCATGCTTGGCGTCATCGGGCACTTCTTTCAGGACGTCTTCTCGATGGCCCTCGATCCACGGATCGGTGCGGACGGCGGAGAAATATCCTAACGGACTTGTTCAATGAGGGCCAATATCTGTATATGCGGGTTGATCAGCTTGGGGAGGGGAAGCCAGAGATCGCGATTATCGGAGCGATCCACGGCGACGAGCCATGTGGCGCACGAGCCATCGAACGGCTGCGCGTCCAATCCCCTGACCTTGAGCGCCCCGTGAAGCTGATCATCGCGAACGAGCGGGCGCTCGACCGGGGTGTCAGGTATATCGATGCTGATCTCAATAGAGCCTTTGACGGGGTGGACGAAGATGCTCATGAATATGGGATCGCCCGAGATCTTGCCAGCGAACTGGACGGGATGACTGCTCTCGCCATCCACGCGACACACTCCCACCCGGAGCCGTTTGCGATCGTCAACGCCGACGACGATCACACGGCGTCCATTGCTAGGTCGCTCCCCATTACGGCACTCGTCGAGGTCGACGCAGACGATGGGCGGCTCTTCGCGGTCGAGGCCGCGGACCTCGTCGAAGTCGAGGCTGGGTACCAATGGAGTGCCGCTGCCTCGGAAAGCGCATTCCGGCTCGCACGATCCTTCCTCCGGATCACCGGGGCACTGCCGGGCGACCCCGAACCCCGCAATGTCCCCATGTTTCGCATCGAGGAGCCCATCGAGAAACCGCGGGCGACTCGCTATGAGGTATACGTGGAAAACTTCTCCCGCGTTGAGGCAGGTGACGTCTATGCCGCGGTCGACGGGAAGGATCAGGTGGCGTCCGAACCATTTTATCCCGTTCTCATGTCGGCCCAAGGCTACGAGGACATCTTCGGCTACGCAGGGCAGCCTGCCGACGTGCAGTCAGAGTCCG
>CAZEDI010000021.1:0-13782 GCA_964510865.1 uncultured Halobacteriales archaeon | reverse complement strand
CGGAGAGTAATTCGGCGATCTCGGTAGTATCACCCCTGTATTGTCCGCGTTCGATGACGGATGTGATCGCCACCAGAGGCAGTGAGCGTTACATCTGACACTTCCAGAGGACACTCCTAGCTGATCTATATATTCGATTTTACATAACAACGTCTAAATATAGGTAGTGTCGAGTAAGCGTCTATGTGGCGTGATACCACAGATGACTCGGTCGAACCCGACGACGTCGCCGCGGGGCGACTTCGAAGACGTCCATTCCTCCAATCTCTCGGCGCTTTTGGAGCGGCAGGTGCCCTCGGCGGGATAGGCATCGAACCCGTGGCAGGGGATCACGTGTCGTCGTGGCCGAATCCATCTGATTCCTATTACTCATCACTCATCGAGGAACTGGCAGGGATGAATCTCCCGGCAGCATCGTTTGTATACGCGGAGAACGAAAGCGAGACAGCCGCCGCGTATAATCTAAGCAGTGATATCGCGGAGGCTTCGAGTCTCGACGTCAGCAGCGACGACGTCCCGTTCTCGGAAGCGACACGTGTCGACGTGACCGAGGATCCCGCGAACTCGTGGGATGCCACATATATCGCGACCGCGGCGGAGACCGATATCTCGAACGGAGACGTCCTCCTCGGCGTCGTGTACCTCAGGGGGCCCGAATTGAGCGAAACGACGCCGACTGTGCAATACGTTGCGAAGGATGAGGACAACCAGAGTACCAACATGGTACAGGGCCAGAACCAGGTCACACTCGGTACGGAGTGGCAGCGATACTACTTCCCGATGGAATTCGCCTACGATTCCGCGGCAGGGACCTGGCGGACGGAAATGTTCCTGGGCTTCGACCGACAAACTGTCGACATCGGCGGGTTGGCCGTCCTCCATTTTGCCGGCGATACCTCTGTAAATGCACTCCCGAGTGGTCTCGTAGATTCTGCGGACCAGAGTGATAACGGCGATTGGGAAGCGGCTGCCGATCAGCGTATCGAGGAGCACCGAACAGCTGACCTGACTATCGACGTCGTGGATACAGAGGGGAATGCCGTCCCAGAAGCCGACGTCGAGGTAGCGATGCAAGAGCATGATTTCGGCTTTGGAACTGCACTCACCGCCGATCATCTCATCAATCAGACTGCGGAAGGAGACGAATACCGTGAGAACGTCAAAGCATTGTTCAACACGATTGTCATGGAGAACTTCCACAAATGGCGTTTCTGGGAATCCGGTGAAGACGTTGCCGACATGGCAACCCAGTGGGCAGTGAACAATGGCTTCGACATCCGTGGGCACGTGTGCCTCTGGGCTAACGTCTCCGCGTGGGCCATTCCTCCAGACGTCGTCAAAGCAATGGGCGTTACCTGGGAGGACAACGGCGTCACGGAACCCGAACTCGATCCGGACTACGTCAAACAACGATCACTAGATCACATCGAAGCGATCATCGAGGACTACGGCGACCACATCGACGAGTGGGAAGTCGCTAACGAAGTCGTACACCAGCCCGGACTTATCAAAGCGGTAAATGGAGTTCCCGGCGATGGTCCAAGTCTCACGGACGTCGACCCCGTCGAGGCACCGATCTTAGCCGAGTGGTACCAGCGAGCTCGTGATACCGCTCCTGAAGGGACAACCCTGGCGGTGAACGATTATAACACGTTAGCTGGACCATATCCATCGACTCGAAGCCAGTATGAACGGCAAATCCAGTTCCTCGCCGACTCCGACGCCGGGCTCGATAGCGTGGGGGTCCAGTGTCACTTCAGTCAAGGGGAAGTGCTCACGCCGGAGGAGATTTTGACCGGACTTGATCGCTATGCAAAGCACGACGTCCGTCTGAAAGTCACGGAGTTCGACATGGCGGATTCCGGTTGGGCGGAGGAGGACAAGGCCGTCTTTTTCCGGAAATTCCTAAAAACAGTGTTCAGCCATCCAGCGGTAGACGAGTTCTTGGTTTGGGGGATATACAGCCCCCTCCACTGGCAGGGCGATGCACCATTTTATGCAGATGGGTGGGAGGAGAAGCCAGCGCTCCACGAGTATCGAGATCTCGTGTTCGACGAGTGGTGGACTGAAGACGCTGGCACTGCCGACGACAGCGGCACTTACGAGACGACTGGATTCAAAGGCGAGTATGAGATTATCGCAAGTGACGGTGACATCACGCGGACAATCCGGGCGGACCTCGAGGGCGACGGATCGAGTGTCGAGGTCGTCCTCGATCCGGACGCAACACCGGAACCTACTCCCGAGCCGATCGAGCTTCCGATCGACGACACGGACATAACCACACCGGAGGGCGGCGTCGGTGCGGATAGTTCGTCGACGGACGGCCAGCCCGGACTGGGTCTGCTCACTGGTCTGGCTGGGATTGCCGGGTTGGGAGGCTACCTCTACGCACGCGATAAATCAGAGAAAGGAGACGAGTAATCGAGGGACCGGCAGAACAGTTTCGCTGGACCCGACTTCGGACTCGGTGCAGTTTTTCTCTGCCTAGCAGTAGCGCTGTCTTTTCGGTGGGGCTGGGAAACACACGTTATTCATTGCGTGAAAATTGTTATGGGGTTTCCACGATGTCATCCAGCGCATCTAAATACGCCTCTCTGGGCATCTGGTAGGCACCTCGATAGTCTATTTCGCCGGCGGCGAACCGGGTGGCGATGTCCCTAGCTCCCGCTAGTGCAGAGTCTCGGTCGGCAAACGCGGTTTCTTCGTCGCGGACACGGACAGCAGGTTCGAGGTAGAGAGCTATGTGCCACATACCGGAACGCTCACGTTCGCCGGCCGGGCGGTCAGGGGATCTGCCGGGAGCGACGGTGATTGTCGGGAGACACTCCGCGGGGAAAGAAGTACCATCGAATATATCCGTCCGAAAGGCCAGTACGACCCGTCCCTCGGGCTCCTCATTCCAGACCGTCCAACCGTCTGGTAGCCCATCGAGCGACGTCATACCTCCTGCTTTGTGCCCGGACTCGTTAGCACTTCTGTCTCATGACCCGACTACTGTCATCCTTGGCCTGAGTGGTAACTTCGCCAGTGGTCCGAAGTCTCTCTCTGTCCAACACCCCGTGTATTACTCTGACGAGTGTTCTCTCTTACCGACGATACTCGGACGAACATCCTCCCGATAACCACCGCACTGGACGGCCATTGTGGCATCATGTGACTTATCACCATAACAGAATGTCAGGGACAGTCTTATGCCCGTCGAGACTTCACCTTTTAATACTGTATCGGTTTCATGCCGATACGCCGCCCGCATTCATGGCCGGTTCGCCCTGCCGGCTACGGGTGGGGAATAGACCCGATCCGTGCACCGATTCCCCGGAGTCGGTTGCGCCACGGTCACATGACACGCGGTCACCCACCGCATCGATACCATGCAAGGTGATACCGATACACTCGCCGATATTGCATCGCAGTACCAGCAAACTGTCCCAGAGGACCTCCGCACTCCGCGGAGTATGTCGTGGTATCTCGAAGAGATCCGTGACGATCCGAAAGTCGCACGAGATGCGCATCAGCGTGTTGCCGATATGTTTGATCACTATGGATCGACCTATGACGAGGACGAGGGGATCGTCAGATACCACCTCGCAACTGAGGATCCCCTCGAGGACGGTCAGAACGCATTTTATGGGGATGGCGTCCACCGATCGATCCACGAATTCGTCAACAAGGTGAAGACCGGGGCTCGGGGGCTGGGACCGGAAAAGCGTATCAAACTCCTTCTCGGACCGGTTGGCTCCGGGAAGTCCGACTTCGACCGGCGAGTTCGACGATACTTCGAGGACTACACTCGCTCTACTGCTGGTCGGATGTACACGTTTCGATGGACGGATCTCACTGACGTGATCGAGGATCAGGACCCGACGGACGACACTGTCAGGTCACCGATGAACCAGGATCCGATCGTCCTCGTTCCCCGTGCGCAACGAGGCGACCTACTCGATGAGGTAAACGACAACCTCGACGCCCCCTACACTATTCGGAACGAACAGACACTTGATCCCGAATCTGCGTTCTACATGGACCGACTCCTTGCTCACTACGATGACGACATCTCTGCGGTGTATGAGGAACACATCGAGGTTGTCCGGCTGGTCGCGGATGAGAACAAGCGCGAGGCGATCGAGACATTCGAGCCGAAGGACAAAAAGAATCAGGACGAGACCGAACTGACCGGCGACGTAAACTACTCGAAACTCGCCGTCTACGGCGAGAGCGATCCACGGGCGTTTGACTACTCCGGGGCTTTCTGCAATGCGAATCGGGGTATCTTCTCCGGTGAGGAACTATTGAAACTCCAGCGTGAATTCCTCTATGACTTCCTTCACGCCACGCAGGAGCAGACGATCAAGCCGAAGAACAATCCTCGGATCGACATTGATCAGGTGATCGTCGGTCGAACGAACATGCCTGAGTACCGGGAAAAGAAGGACGACGAGACGATGGAGGCCTTCAACGATCGGACGAAACGCATCGATTTCCCGTACGTGCTCGAATTCGAGGCCGAAGCAGATATCTACCGCAAGCTGCTCTCGAACGCCGACGTTCCGGACGTACACGTCGAACCCCATACGATGGAGATGGCGGGGCTGTTCGCTGTCCTCACCCGAATTGAGGAACCTGACGAAGGAAAAGTCACCAGACTCGAGAAGGCCAAGGCGTACAACGACCCGGATTCCGCCGACGATATCGACGTCCGGAAGCTGCGCGAAGATGCTCGGTCGACGACGGAGCTCGGTGAGGGGATGGCGGGTATTTCGCCGCGATTCGTGGGTGACGAAATCGCCGAGGCGATTATGGATTCGACCCACCGCGAGCGGGCCTACCTATCGCCGCTGGCGACGTTCACACACTTCGAGGAAAACCTCGAAAACCACGGATCGATCCCGACCGAACGATTCGAAGAGTACTACCGTCATCTCGAGACTGTCCGGGAAGAATACGAAGAGCGCGCGATCGACGACGTCCGGCACGCACTGGCCTATGACGTCGAGGAGATCCGCCGACAGGGTGAGAAATACATGGATCACGTTATGGCGTACATCGACGACGCCACTGTCGAGGACGATCTCACTGGCCAGGAACAAGAGCCTGATGAGACATTCATGCGAGCGGTGGAAGAACGCCTCGATATCCCACGCGATCGGAAAGACGACTTCAGACAGGAGGTTTCCAATTGGGTCTCACGGCGTGCCCGCGAAGGGGAGGCGTTCAATCCGGAGGATAACGAACGGCTCCGTCGCGCGCTTGAGCGAAAGCTCTGGGAAGATAAGAAACACAACATCAACTTCTCGGCACTCGTTTCGGCAAGCGAAGCCGACCGTGAGGCCGAGGACTCCTGGATCGACGCGCTCACTGAGCAAGGGTATTCCGACGCAGGTGCCCGAGAGGTCCTCGAATTCGCCGGAGCTGCCGTCGCCAGGGCCGAACTCGAGGATGAATAATGACCGGCGCGGAATACGTCTCCGAGGCGGACCGATCCCTCCGTGAGACCTATGAAGGACCGATGCCATTCGAGGCGTATCTCGACAGAGTTGTGGAGACGCCGAGCCTCGCTGCACACGCGCCCCGCTATCTTCTATCGGCGATAGAAGCAGAAGGCACGCGCACCGTAATCGAGGAAGGCGAGGAAAAAGAGCGCTATTGCTTTTTCGATGATCCCCACAACGACGGCGAACATGCCGTGCTCGGGAATACTGAGGTCCTCAACGCGTTTGTTGCGGATCTCCGCTCGATTGTCGCCGGCCGGGGAAAGGCAGAAAGCATCATCTGGTTTTCCGGGCCGACCGCGACGGGCAAATCAGAACTCAAGCGGTGTATTGTCAACGGCCTCCGGGCGTATTCGAAGACGCCGGAAGGCAGACGCTACACGATCGAATGGAACGTAGCCGAGGGCGGCGACCGGGGACTCACGTATGGTACCGACATCGAGGAAGACGAGGATGATTGGTATGAGAGCCCGGTTCAGATCCAACCCCTCGCCGTGCTTCCGCCTGACGTCCGAACATCGTTCGTATCCGAGCTCAATGAACAGGTTGATGACGGGCTTCCGATCAGGGTTGAGACGGAGCTCGATCCGTTCTCGAGAGAGGCCTATGAACATCTCGAGGAACGGTATCGGCGCGAGAGGGTAGCGGATATCTTCTCGGCAATCACGAGCGAAAAGCACCTCCGGGTGAAAAATTACGTGGTGGACGTCGGGAGTGGGATCGGCGTCCTGCACGCCGAGGACGAGGGGCGGCCCAAGGAGCGACTCGTGGGATCGTGGATGCCGGAGATGCTCCAAGTGCTTGATTCACGAGGTCGCAAGAATCCGCAGGCGTTTAGCTACGATGGCGTGCTTGCCCAGGGCAACGCTGGCGTCACCATTGTCGAGGATGCGAGTCAACACGCAGATCTACTCCAAAAATTGCTGAATGTACCCGAAGAGGGGACGGTGAAACTCGATAAGGGAATCGGCATGGATATCGATACACAGCTAATCGTCTTCTCGAACCCGGACCTCGAGTCCCAGTTGAACAAGCAAGCCGAACGCGGTGGTGAGGACCCGTTGAAGGCATTGAAGCGCAGGCTGGACAAGCGAGCTTTCGGCTATCTCACGAACCTCAGCCTCGAGACCGCGCTCATCAGGCGGGAACTCACCGATGAAACGGCCGTGTGGACGGAGATGAACTACGGCGAACTCGACGATCGGGTAGTCGCAACACTCGAGACTACCGTTCGTCGAGGTGCGAGCGAAAAAGTCGCGCGCGAATTTGCCCCGCATGCAATCGAGGCGGCCGCCCTATACGATGTGGTTTCCCGGCTCGATGCTGATGATCTCCCGAGGGGGCTAGATCTCGCAGAGAAGGCGTTACTCTTCGACCGAGGATACGTCACAGACGACGGTGAACGGTATGAGACCGACGACTTCGACTTTGACGAGGATGCACACGATGGCGAGCACGGGATTCCGGTTACCTATACCCGGGACGTTCTCGCTGACCTCCTTCAGGGAACGTTCGACAGGTCCCACCCCGATCTACCCGTCGAGAACGTGATCACCCCGGACGACGTGCTCGATGCGATGGTGGATGGGTTGGACGGTGCGCCTGTCTTCGGCGAGAGCGAGCGCGAAGAGTTCGAGGCACGGGTCGCCGTCGCCAAGAGCCACGTCCACGAGCGCGAGGAAGCAGACGTCCTCGAGGCTATGCTCGCCCAGCAACGGGCGGACGAAGACTCGGTCACGGAGTACGTCGAACACGTCTATGCCTGGGCGACGGATGAACCAGTCGAGACCGATCGGGGGGAGATCGAGCCCGACCCCCTCACGATGAAAGTATTCGAAATCGAAAGCGTCGGAAGGTTCGATGAAGAGGACTACGAGGGAACCGAACCCTCCGAGGCGGTGCGAACGTTCCGGCGTGAGGAAATTGTCACCGCGTTAAATCGTCGAGCGTGGGAGCAACGTGGCGAGGATTTCCGACTCGAAGAGGTAGACCTAACCGCGATTCCGGTGCTCGAAGAGGTCCTCGGCGCAGACGACTGGGACGACGTTCGCCGCGCGTTCGAGGATTTCGATCCGTATCAGTGGGAGGATCCACCTGAAGGCACGCAGACAGAGGCCCTGAAGGAAGAGACGATCGACCGATTACTCCAGGGACCGTATTCACCGGCTTCTGCAGAACTCGCGACCCGACGTGTGATGGCGGAGGTGGCGGACAGATGGGACTAAAGGACGATCTCGAGCGGTTCCGTGAGGTAGGTGAGGACCGACGGCAGGACCTCTCGGAATTCATCGAACACGGCAATCTCGGGGCGAGTCACCCGGATACGGTCCGTATCCCGATAAAGATCGTCGACCTTCCCGAATTCGAGTACGATCGATTCGACCGTGGTGGCGTGGGACAGGGCAAGGGCGATGTCGGTGATCCCGTCGACGCCCAACCACAGCCAGGGGACGACGAGGACGGCGAGCCGGGCGAGGAAGAGGGAGAGCACGGGTACTACGAAATGGATCCCGAGGAGTTTGCTCGAGAACTAGATGAAGCGCTCGGGCTCGATCTCGAGCCAAAAGGTCGGGAAGTCATCGAAGAAAAAGAAGGGGAGTTCACCGAGACTGCCCGGGCGGGTCCCCGGAGTACCCTCGATGTTGAACACCTCTTTCGGGAGGGGCTGAAGCGCTCGCTTGCAAGCGACTTCGATGAATCATATGTTCGTGAGGCCCTACGGATCGATGGATGGGGCCCGGACCGCGTGTTCGAATGGGCGCGCACAGAGAGTATCCCGGTCTCCCGAGATTGGGTCGTCGACGCGTACGAGACCATCGAGGATCAGGATCGATGGGACAGCATCGAGGACATGGAAGCGAATGTAGAGCGCGAACCGCCACCAACCCGCATCAGGCGGGACGGTCTCAGGCGATTGCCACTCAGGCGAGAGGACGAACGATACCGTCACCCCGAGACCATCGAGGAACGCGAGACAAACGTCGTCGTCGTCAACATCCGTGACGTCTCTGGAAGCATGCGCCAGGAGAAGCGCGACCTCGTCGAACGGACCTTTACCCCCCTGGATTGGTACCTCCAGGGGAAGTACGATCACGCCGAGTTCGTCTACCTGGCACACGACGCCGACGCCTGGGAGGTCGACCGCGAGGAGTTCTTCGGCATCCGCTCGGGCGGAGGGACGCGAATATCGAGTGCCTACGAACTTGCCGCAGAGGTGTTGGAGAAGTACCCGTGGTCGGACTGGAACCGATACGTGTTCGCTGCCGGGGATTCAGAGAATTCATCCAACGACACGCAGGAGCGTGTGATCCCACTGATGACGGAGCTACAGGCCAATCTCCACGCCTATATCGAGACGCGGCCAAATGGAAGCGGTGTCAACGCTACCCACGCGGACGAGGTAGCGTCGCATTTCGGCGACGAGGACGACGTGGTCGTGACTCGTGTCGCACAGGAGGAAGACGTCGTTGCAGCAATTTATGACGTGCTCTCTACCGAAGCGGAGGTGGAGCAATGACTGACATCGTGGAGGAGAACCCATGAGCATCGACAAACGTCGTGATCTCCAACGGACGGCAGAGACGATTGCACACATTCCTGACGACGCCCGCGACCTTGCACGGCGACTGGGCCTCAACCCGGTACCGGTGAACTACTGGTTGGTGGACCACGACGAGATGAACCAGCTGATCGCCTACGATGGATTCCAAACGCGGTACCCACATTGGCGCTGGGGGATGAAATACGAGCGCCAACGCCAGCAGGACCGTCATGGCCTCGGGAGGGCATTCGAAATCGTCATCAACGACGATCCCGCCCACGCCTATCTTCAGGAGTCGAATTCGACGGCTGATCAAAAATCGGTCATCACCCACGTCGAAGCGCACGCAGATTTCTTCGCGAATAACCGCTGGTACGGGCTCTTTCGAGATGAGATCGATGCGGCTGCCACTCTCGAAAACCATGCCCGTCGTATCCAGTCGTATGTGGACAACCCGGAGATCGGTCGAGAAACCGTCGAACGGTGGATCGATACAATTCTTCCGCTCGTGGACACCATCGACCAGCACAGAGCGTTTCGGGGTGCCCTGCCACACGAGGATGACAGCGACTCCGATACAGAGCGATCTCCCATCGACGGGCTCGGTCTTTCTGACGCGGTCGAGGGCGCCGTCTTCGACGAAGAATGGTTAGAATCCTATAACGATGATCCGGCCGAACAACCGGTGCGTGACGTGCTCGGGTTCCTCCTGCGAAATGGGATGCGCTACGACGAGGAGAAGGACGAAGCTGTCGAGATGGAAGAGTGGCGCCGTGACGTTCTCGACGTCCTCCGGACGGAGGCATACTACTTTGCACCCCAGCAGATGACAAAGGTGACAAACGAGGGGTGGGCGAGCTTCTGGCAGTCGATTATGATGGTGAACGAGGCGTTTGCGGATCCCGACGAATTCGTCGAATACGCCGACCATCAGTCGAAAGTTCTCGGCTCGCCTGGACTCAATCCATACAAGCTCGGCCTCGAGCTCTGGAAGCACGTCGAGAACGTCGCCAACCGGCGAGAAGTCGCAACACAGCTCTTATGCGTCGAAGGGATCGAGCCGACCACCTTCCACGATGTGATTGACTTCGATGACGTTCGCGATCGCTTGAAACCCACACCGCCGCTCGATTCGATTACCGAGGAGACACTCCCCGATCTGGCTACCCTTGGTGACCGTGTAGACCATGGGGCGCTAGACCGAGCGCGCGATGGTGAGATCGACATCACCACGCACCCATGGAAGGTCCTTACCTATCGCGGACTTGCCGAACGTCACTTCTCGCTCACGAGACCGGTGAACCGCGGTTATCTCGAATCCATCCGCGTCGACGAACTCGAAGAGATTGCACGCTATCACACAGACGAAGATGCGTACCAGTCTATCGATGACGCACTCGCAGCCGTCGAGTATACCGTCGGATGGAATCGGATGCGTGAGGTCAGGGAGAGCCACAACGATGTGACCTTCCTGGACGAATTTCTGACTCCCGAGTTCGTGCGTGACCGCGAGTACTTCACGTACGAATACAGCCATGCAAAGGATGACTTTCGCGTCGCAAGCCGCGATCCCGAAGATGTGAAGAAGAAGCTTCTGTTGCAGTTCACCAACTTCGGGAAACCGACGATCGTAGTGGGAGACGATAATTACCGAAATCGTGGGGAACTCCTGTTGCGTCACGAATACAACGGAATCATCCTCGACCTCACGCAGGCAAAGCAGGTCCTCGAGCGGGTGTTCGCGCTATGGGGCCGCCCGGTAAATGTGAAGACCATCGTGAAAGACGTCGACGAGCGAGAACGCGAGAATGCGCGACGGCGGGGGCGGGAGCCCACGATCGAGGAGCAGGGGCGACTGCTACGCTATGATGGGGAAACCATCGAAACGGATGAACTGAACGACGAGGAGGTCGCGGACATCGCGGCCGGCTCGGTAGACTACCGCACGAAACCCGACGAGTGGCTCTGAGCAGCGAAGGTTTGACCTTACTCGGCTCCTATCGAGCCCAATGTCGGCATTCCGGCGGGCGAGCGCGGAGCGGATCAACGTCTTCCCGGTAGCTGACGAATTCTGGTTCAAAGCCTATCTAGAGGACGAGCTGTTCGCGGAACTCAGCCGGTACTACAAAGAGTACGACTATCGATTCGAAGTGCCTGCCGACCGCTTCGAATACGTCCGCTCGCTTCTCGAAGAGAACGGCTACGCCCCGACAGTCGTCGAAAATCTGGAGCCCTTCGCGGTGGTCAAGCGGAAGTACACGGACCACCCAACGGTGCTATTCCGGGGTTCGGTCTTTCAGGAGGATCTCGGTCGCTTCAACTGTTTCGTCATGAAAGACCAAGATGCGCGCGAACGGGCGATCGATGCCGGTGCGACGCCGATCGAGGAAACCGACCTCGAACTCGATTGAAATTCGTCGATCGTCGTACCAAGTATTATATATCGTCGAACAATACGGTTCTCCAAGCAATGACACGTGCAGGCGACGCACTCGACGACATCACTTCCCCATGTGGGAAACTGGTGTATCTTTACCTTCAAACTCGCGGCGAAGCGACCGTCGAGGAACTCAAGGACGCCCTCGATATTTCTCAGCTCAAGTTATACCCGATACTCCGAACACTCGCTGAGCGGGATCTCATCGAACACCGCAATGATACGTACCGTCCAGCCACCCGTATCGCGGCGACCGCATGACGTAGGGTGACAACCGTCAGTCACTCGTTAGATCCGAGTACGACCGTATGACCTAGATCACCATCTTCAACGATTCCGATCCACGCACGGAGACGATCCGGTGAATCCCGGTCGAGACTTACGCCTGTAACGTCTCGGCCAGGTCGCCACGTTCCTCAAGCTCGACAAGGATGTCGCTTCCCCCGACGAACTCGCCATCGACGAACGTTTGGGGGATCGTTTCCCGACCACTTCGCTCGGCCAGTGCCTCCCGGTACTCGGGAAGCGCGTCAAGGACGTTTACAGTCTCGACGTCGTCCCGGTAGTGACTGATGAGCCCGAGAGCCCGTCGCGAGAAGCCACATTGGGGCATGAGCTCGGTTCCCTTCATGAATAGGACTACGTCGTTCTCGGCAATCGACTCATCGACGTGGGCGGCAACCTCTTCGGGGGACACATCCGATTCAGACCTCGTTCCCATGAACAATGTTCAGTCCGTGAACGGACAAAGTCCTTCCGCTCGCTGTCACTCAGTCGGGGTACGTGTGCGGAGTTCGAGTGCGTGAATTTCCCGCGTCATCCGATCCCCCAGGGCATCATACACCATCTGGTGCTGATCCACCAGGCTCTTGCCGTCGAATGCCGGCGAAACGACGGTGGCTGCCAGGTGGTCGTCATCCTCCGGCCCACGAGCACGAGTTACGGTCGCCTCGGCGTCAGGGATCGCAGATTCGATTACCGACTCTAGTTCCTCCAGCTCCATGCTCCCAGGGTGGCGATACGAATGGTTAAGTCCTCGCCTCGATGGGACGTTACTGCTCGAGGGCGACAGTTTTCCCGGGTAGGATATCTATACCCTTTCGCGTCAGGAAAAAGTGACCTTCGGATTGGGTGGTGGACGCTACCCTGGCGAGAGGTGAACTGGCACTCGTGGCACTTCAAGTGACATGGCATGACGGACGCTGTTTGAACACTCCCGTCAGTGGCTTGGTAGCGTCAGTGGGCCAGCAGGTTGTCAGTGATCCACGTACGCGGTGGACAGGATCAGCCTCTGTAGTCGAATTGAATGGGTGTTCTTTGATCACCTCGTTACACGCTCACATACGACGTAGAAGGGACAAAAGCGTTTCTTAAAATCGACCACATTCCCCCCGTATAGATTGTATATCTTCGAGTGTTTAAGGATATTGTACTGTATATGTTGAGATAGAATTCGAAAACATACAGATATCGAAAATACAGTCGACCATAACTATGTCACTCCGGGTAGCTGCTTAGTCATAGCCGCGAATCCAAGCAATGGATCCTCCCCAGCCGGCAGATAATGCCGAGTGACGAGTCCAACGTGGAGAACGCAGACGGAGTTTATCGGTGAAAAATTTACGGTAGTGCACGACAGTATTGTACAAAATACGGCGATCGAAGCAGAGAGATCCGGTACAGCTGGGTTCAGGGGCCCCTGAACTCGTCCTGTTCGTCATGTCGCGACGAGTGTGAATGTCTGCCACCGCGACGTCGGTCTTCCTGGGTCATCCCTTGTTGACGCCCACCGTGCTGACCACCCTGCTGCTGTCTCTGCTGTCCTTGCTGGCCCTGTTGACCGGTGAATTGGCCCTGTTCGTCCCGCTGTTGGGACTGGGTGGAATGCTGTCCGCCTCGCGAGCGGCCCTCTTGTCCGCCGAACTGCTGTCCGTGCTGGCGGCCTCGCTGTTGGCCGCCCTGTTGCTGGCCTCCCTGCTGGCCACGCTGTTGGCCGCCCTGCTGACCATATTGCTGGCCGCGCTGTTGCCCGTACTGTTGCCCAGATTGCTGCTGGTCACTCCACTGACCCTGTTGACCCTGCTGGCCCTGCTGACCGGTGAACTGGCTCTGCTCGTCCATCTGCTGGGATCGGGCAGAATGTTGCCCGCCTCGTGAACCGCCCTGTTGGCTACTACGCTGTTGACCACCCTGGTAACGATCGTGCTGCTGTCCTTGCTGACTTTGCCACCCCTGCTGGCCCTGCTGACCGGTGAACTGGCCCTGTTCGTCCCGCTGTTGGGACTGGGTGGACTGCTGTCCACCTCGCGAGC
>CAZEDI010000020.1:0-32881 GCA_964510865.1 uncultured Halobacteriales archaeon | reverse complement strand
TGGAACTCGTCGGTCCGAATGACGGGAACGCCTTCGGTCACGATCGTCACGATTTGATCGCCGTACGTCCGTGTCCCCGCCAGTGATTCGACGTGATAATCGAACGAGTACCGCTGGCCATCGAACGTCTCCTCCTCGAGGGTCGCGACGACGTCGGCCACCGCTCGTCGGGCGTCCGTTGGCGGGTCGGACGCGACGGCGAGAAAGATGTCGATGTCGCTCCGGCGGTCCGCGTCGCCACGGGCGACGCTGCCGAACACGACGACGCCGTGCAGATCCTCCACTGCCTCCGATACGCGGTCACGGAACGCTCGGATCGGCGGGTGAAACTCGGCTTGGGGGATCGCGGCGACACCGGTCGTGGGTCCATCGATCCGGTCCCCGTTCAGTTGGTATTCGGTGTGCCCGCCGCGTTTGGTCTCGACGAGGAGATCGAGCGACGTCAAGAGGTCGAGTGCGTTCTCGACGCTCGGCCCGCCGTAGCCGGTTAGCCGCCGGAACTGTCGATTGGTGAAGACCTCGTTCGGGTGAGACGCCGCAAGGACGAGGATCTCGTCAGCGGCGCCGTAGCGAAACACAGGTCTGTCCGGGAGCGGAAGGTCGATGCACACTCTCATTTGGTACACCTTACGTACCGTGGTATGTTCAATGTACCGATCCATCGAATCTCGTTCGATACACTCGTCGTCGGTGTCGACGTCCTGCCCCTCGTCTACCTCTACTCCTCTCCCCACGACTGATGTCCGAAGGCGCGCGAGCACTGTTCGTCGACACGGGCGCGTTCTACGCCCGGTTCGACGAGGACGACCAGTTCCAAGAGCAGGCTGTCGAGTGGTACGTTGACAACAGCGACGAGGAAGAGACATCGGTCTCGAGTTCGCACACGGCCGTCGTACGAGGGCTTTTAGGGGAGTAGGGCCATATTGACTACTGATGAGCGAACAGGCCCGGGGGATCGTGACCGAGATTGAGGACGAACCCCACCTCGAAGGACGGCGGCTCACCGTCAGACGAATCGGTGCCCTCGCGGAGAAACGGGGCCTCCGTCCGGCTACTATCGCCGAGCGCTTCGATCTCACCCTCGCGGACGTCCACGGCGCGCTCGCGTTCTACTACGATCACCCCGAGTTGATGGACGACCTCGAAGCCGAGCGCAGGCGCCGGATCGAGAACAGCCGTTCGGACTCGCGTGGCCCCGAGGACGCGTTCGAAGGCGAATCGGAGTAGATGGCGTTCAGGTATCGATTGCTGGTCGATGAGAACGTCGAGCCGGTGGTATCCGATCTCCGGACAAGCGGTCACGACGTCGAGTCGGTCGAAGACATCCCCGAACTCGGCGTGGGGGCGGACGATCGGGACGACATCGTCCCATACTTACAGCAGAGTGGACGCAGTATCCTCACCTACGACAGCCACTTCACGGGCGAGGAGTCCGCGGTCGATCCGACGGTGATTCCCGGCGTATTGTTCGTTCCGGACGAGTCGCTCACCCCACGTCAGGTGGTCCGGATTCTGGACGTGATCGCCACGCACGTGCCTCCTGCGGAACTCGACGGTCGCGTCCAGCACGTCACCCGTTCGTGGCTCGAATATGGGTAACCGTGAACGAGAGATTCTGTGGGACCGGACAAATTCGGAGGGCTACGAACCCCGTGTTCAGCCCACGAAGTTGGTCGACGTCCTCGAGCGGACGGCGAAGTTTCCTGCCAACCAGTCGCGCTCGCTTTCCGACTTAGTACGGCGCGTCGGGAACGATACCGTGGAGACGTCTGCGTCGTTCCCCGCGGCCGACGGCTCGCGAACGACGATCAACAAGGCGATCACCTGGCGGATCGACGAGAGCGCCCGAGACCTCGGCGTGACGTCCGATTCGGGGAACGTCACTGTAGAACGTGTCGAGACGACCTGAGCGCGCAGCTCACCACGTCAGCCCTTCGTAGACGATTCCCTCGCGCCGCTCGATCGCGTGTCGCCCGTCGATCACCACCGGCGTCCGCATCCGGTCGAACGCCTCGTCCAGTGACGCGATTTCATCCCACTCGGTGACAATCAGCGCCGCGACGGCCTCCTCCAGTGCCTCCTCCGGAGACGAACAGTACTCTAGGTCCGGGAAGTGTTCGCGGGCGTTCTCGACCGCCACGGGGTCGTAGGCAGCGACGTCCGCACCGCGGTCGAGCAACCCCTCGATCACCGGGATCGACCGCGCGTTGCGCATGTCGTCCGTCCCGGGCTTGAACGCCAGGCCGAGGACGGCGACCCGCTCCCCCTCGACGTCGACGTGCCGGTCCATCAGGGAGAGGAAGCGCCGGGGCTGGCGGTCGTTCACCTCGAGGGCAGCTTCCAGCATCGCGGGCCCGTAGTCACGCTCTTGGGCGGCGGCGATGATCGCCGACGTGTCCTTCTCGAAGCACGAACCGCCGAAGCCTAGGCCCGACCGGAGGAACTTCGCGCCGATGCGCTCGTCGAGGCCGATGGCGTCGGCCACCTCGTAGGCGTCGATGCCGAACTCCTTGCAGACGTTGCCGAGGTCGTTCACGAGCGATATCTTCGAGGTGAGGAAGGCGTTGTTGGCGTACTTGACCATCTCGGCCTCCTCGATCCCGGTTTCCACCACGGGCGCGTCGTGTCGTTCGAGCAGCGGCTCGTACACCCCGTGAAGCCGATCCACGACGCGCTCGTCCGTCGCCCCGAAGACGATTTTGTCGGGGTGCAGGAAGTCCTCTACGGCGCTCCCCTGGCTCATGAACTCGGGATTGGCCCCGACGCTAATGGTCTCGCCGACGGCGGTTCCAGTCGTTTCCTCCAGAATGGGCGCCAGGACGTCGCGGGTCGTCCCCGGGATCACCGTACTCTTCGTGACGACGGCGTGGAACGCGTCCTTGGCGGCGAGCGTCTTCCCCAAGGTCTCAGTCGCCCCCTCGATGATGGCGGTGTCGATGCTGCCGTCGGGGTTCGACGGCGTCGTGAGCGCGAGGAACGTGAGATCGGTGTCGAGGATCGCGTCGTAGTCCGTGGTCGCGCGCATGCGGTCGCCCCCGTGCTCGGCGATTCTCGATTCCAGTCCGGGTTCGCTGATCGGTGGGTCGCCAGCGTTGATCGACGACACGATGTCCTCGTCGATGTCCACGGTCGTGACGTGGTGGCCGAGGTCGGCGAGGCAGGCGGCCATCGTCGTACCGACGTACCCGGAGCCGACGATGCTGAGGTTCATGGCAAAGGGGTGGCGCGGTGCGGCCAAGAGGGTTTGGTTCGGGTGGTGGGTGTCCCTGCCGTTCACCTATCGTCGAGGAGATCCTCGCGAGTGACGTCTCGCTCTCACCAGTCCGGTACATGTGTTCGATAGTTGTGATTTCTGGCCGTCTCCCGCGTCTGCCCCCTGCGGACGACGAACTGGAGTACGGTCCCATTCTCTCCCGAACCCTTCAGTCTCGACGATCTCAGTCGTAAAGATACGCTAAATAATGAACCTTTAGATAATGATACTCTACCGTATGATACTTCAGAGTATGATTATACGACGTAGTATTGACGTGTCGCTATCGGTCGATTCACCACCCGAGCTCGTCCTCGGCGTTCCGGAAGCCAACGATTCTTACTTCCTCGCCCCGCCCTCCGGACCATGACCGTCCGAATCGGTTTCGTAGGCGCCGGCGGGATCGCCCAGTGGCAGCACTTCGACACGCTCGAGGACACCGACGACGCCGAGGTCGTCGGGATCTGTGACGTCGACGAGGAGACGGCGACCGATGCCGCGGACCGCTTCGACGCCCAGGCGTACACGGACTACCGCGACCTCTACGACGAGGTGGCCCTCGACGCCGTCTTCATCTGCCTGCCCCCGTTCGCGCACGAGGGCCAGGAGGTCGAGGCGGCGGAACGCGGGATCGACCTCTTCGTCGAGAAACCGCTCGCCCTCGACGTCGACACGGCGGAGACAGTCCGCGATGCAATCGCGGAGACGGATGTCGTCGCGCAGGTCGGCTACAACTGGCGGTATGCACTGGGCATCGAGCGCGCTCGGGACATCCTCGCGGACCGGACGATCGGCTATCTGGACGGCTACTGGTGGGGCGGCGTCCCGGGTGGGTCGGATCACTGGTGGCACCGACGGGATCGATCGGGCGGCCAAGTGGTCGAGCAGGCGACGCACGTCTTCGATGCGATCCGGTACCTCGCGGGAGACGTCGAACGCGTCTCCGCGGCCGGGGAGACCCGTATCTCGGATCTCGTCGACTTCCCCGACGTGACCTCCGCGACCATGGAACACGAGTCGGGCGCGATCAGTCACGTCTCCACGTCCTGTGTCGCCGACCCGGGAAAGACTGGCCTCGAGATCATCGCCGACGGCGCGACCCTGACGGTCACGCAGGACGCGATCAAGGGGACAGTCGACGACGAGGAAATCGACGCGTCCTCCGAGCAGAACCCCTACGTCGCAGAGGTCGAGGACTTCCTCGCGGCCGTTTCCCGGGGTGACGACGACGGGATCCGTTCGACCTATGCGGACGCCGTGGCCTCCCTCCGGCTCACACTGGCAGTAACCGAATCGATCGACCGGTCCACGCCCATCGACCTGGGCTGACCGGCAAGACACTATCGCCCGGTGGTGACCACTTAAGTATCCGGCCGTGGCAGACGCCGTCGATGGATCTCCGGGACGTCGAGCTGCCCGCGTCCCTCCTCCAGCACTACGCGTCTCGGGGGATCGAGACACTCTACCCACCACAGGCCGCGGCCGTCGACGCTGGCCTCCTCGACGGCGAGTCAATCGTCGCGGCCGTGCCGACCGCGAGCGGGAAGACGCTCATTGCTGAACTCGCGATGGCCACCTCCCCAGGGACGGCCCTGTACGTCGTCCCGCTCCGTGCGCTCGCTGCCGAGAAACACCGCGAGTTCTCAGAGCTCCCCGGCGTCGACGTCGCTATCGCGACCGGCGACTACGAGGCGACGCCCGATGGGCTGTCGGGGAACGACATCGTCGTCGCGACGAGCGAGAAGGTCGACTCGCTCGTCCGACACGACGCGGACTGGCTCGACGATCTGTCGTGTGTCGCACTCGACGAGGTGCACCTGCTCGATGACCGGGACCGGGGGCCGACGCTCGAGGTGACCGTCGCGAAGCTCCGTGACCTCGCCCCCGACGTACAGGTAGTCGCACTCTCGGCGACGATTCCGAACGCCCGTGCCGTGGCGGACTGGCTCGATGCGACCCTCGTCGCGTCGGAGTGGCGCCCCATCGACCTCCGCCGTGGCTTCTGTGACGGCTCGCGGCTCGTCTTCGAGGACGGCCCGGGTCGTGATCTGGAGGTCGCCGACAGCGACGACACGGCCTGTGCGCTGGTGCGCGAGACGCTCACGGCCGACGAGGCGCAGTGCCTGGTGTTCGTCCACTCCCGGCGGGCCGCGGAGCAGCTGGCCCGGACGCTGTCTGCGGAGTGGTTCGGGGCCGCCTCGGACACGGCGGACGCGATCGCGGAGACCGCCCGGACCGAGACCGGCGAGACACTGGCGACATCCGTGCGATCCGGCGTCGCGTTCCACCACGCCGGCCTCCGGACCGCCCACCGGACGCTCGTTGAGGACGCCTTTCGCGACCGCCAGGTCGACGTCGTCTGCGCGACTCCCACACTCGCCGCGGGCGTCAATCTCCCCGCTCGTCGGGTCGTGGTCCGTGACGACTACCGATATACCGACGAAGGCCGAACGCCCCTTCCGGTCCTCGAGGTTCACCAGATGTTCGGCCGGGCCGGGCGACCGGGGCTCGATCCCCATGGCGAGGCACTCCTCGTGGCCGAGGACGGCGAGGAAGCTGCCGCCCTCCGGGAGCGGTATCTCGAGGGGGACCCCGCACCGATCGAGTCCAAGCTCGCGAGGCAGGACGCGCTCCGGACGCACGTCCTCGCGACGATCGCCAGCGGGTTCGCCGACTCCCGCGAGGGGTTGCTCGACGTGCTCGAGGGGACGTTCTACGCAGCCCACGCCGATCACGCCGACCTGGTGGACGTGACGGACTTGTTGCTCGATTACCTCGCGTCGGTCGAGATGCTGGAGACGGGCGACCGACTCACGGCGACAGACCTGGGTGAGGAAGTCTCCCGACGGTACATCGATCCCCGAACTGCCGCCGACATGGTCGGTACCTTCGAGGCGGCGCGGTCGCTGGAGCGAGTCACCCCACTCACGGTCCTCGAGATCGTGTGCACGACTTCGGAGATGCCGACGTCCTACCTCCGAAGCGGGGACCGTGCGGCCGCCCTCCGGTTCGCCGAGCGCACCGAGGACGTCTTCGTGACGAGCATGGACGACGTCGACGGCTCGTTCGAGGGGTGGCTCGCGTCCCTCGAAACCGTTCGCGTCATTCGTGATTGGATGGACGGGATGGGGGAGGACGACCTCACTGCGACGCACGGGATCGGGCCGGGCGATCTCCGCACGCGTATCGAACGCGCGGTGTGGCTGCTCTCTGCAGCGATCGCCCTCGGCGAGGTCGTGGGGGCGGAGGAGCGCGTGCTCGAGGCCTCCGAGACGACCTTGGCTGCGATCGAGGCTCGAGAGGCCTGAGTTCCGACACCGTTCGCGCACCCGGTGCTGTTTTCTCGGTCGACGGTGAAGCCGGGGGTGATGGACCTGCGGTCGATCCCAGGCGTTGGCGAGGCGACCGCTGAGGCGCTGTCCGAACTGGACGATCCGGCGGCTGCCCTCGATCGTGGTGACGTCGCGACGCTCGCGAGTGCGCCGGGCATTTCTGAAGGACGGGCTGCCCGCCTCGCGAGGCAGGCGATCCGAGCTCGCCACGACGAGGACGGCGAGTTCCTCGCGACGGCACGCGCCCACGAGGTCTACGACGACCTCCTGGCCCTGCTCAAGGATCGGGCGGTGACGGCATACGGACGAAAGCGCCTGGAGACGTTCTATCCGAGCACGAGCGACGACCGGATCGAGGACGTGCGATCGTTCGTCAGCGGGGCGCTCGCGAGAGATCTCGACGACGGTATCGCGGACGCGCTCTCCGAGTTGGGTCCGGTTCGGACAAGCACCGACGTCACGATCAGGGATCGCTGTCTCGCGACGACCGATGCCGAGACGTACACTCGGGCTCGCGACGCGTTCCCGGAACTCAGCGTGGAGATCGTCGACGAAGCCCGCGGGCTCGCCGATCTGGCCAGGGGGTATTCGACCGTCATTGCCCTCGATGGCGCGTTCTCGGGCGTCGAGGTCGATGGCGACGTCCGGGTGGAGCCGGACGCCCTCGAGCGGCCCGCGGACATCGTTCCCGAGCGATCCCTCGCCTTCTTCGCGCGCAATCGCGATCGTCTCCGGGCAGCCATCGCGGTCCACCGCCTGGCTGGTCTCGAGGCGCCGTGTGACCTCGACGGGCTCGAGGACGCCGTGGCCCGACTCGACGAGGACGGCGGGGTCGTGGGCGACGAGGAACTCGACCGGCTCGCAGCTGCGGTCGCCGATCTGGACGCAGCCGTGGAAACGGCCGAGAGCGTGGCCGACGACGCCCTGCGGGACGCGATCCGCGAACGGGACGTGACGATCGAAGGGACGGACCTCCTCTCGCTCGTCGAGCGGGGGGCAGGTGTCGATTCGTTGCTCTCCCGGGAGCTCGCTTCCGAGTACGAGGCCGCCGTGGACGACGCGCGAGCCCATCTCATCGATGCGCTCGACCTCGACGGTGGCGAAGTCGATCTCGCGCGACGAGCGTTCCCGGACGACCCCACGTTCCCCGTCAGGCACGACGAGGCGGTGATCCAGCGACTCCGGGACGAGGTGACGGCCTCACGCGACCGACGGCGGACCGAATTGAAACGCGAACTCGCGGCCGAGCTTGCAGATCTGCGCGAGCCGTCTTCCCAGCTGATTCGGCGCGCACTCGAAGTGGATGTCGAGCGAGCGATCGCCCGCTTCGCCGCGGACTTTTCGTGTACTGTCCCGACGTTCGATGGCCGGGGATTCGAGATCGAGGGTGGCGTGTCGCCACTTCTCGAGGAGCCCGTGGCGGAGATCGAGCCAGTGGACTACCACGTCGACGGGGTGACGCTCCTCTCGGGGGTGAACAGTGGCGGGAAGACGTCGACGCTCGATCTCGTGGCCGCGATCGTCACGCTGGCCCACATGGGGCTGCCCGTGCCGGCCGCGCATGCCCGGGTCGAGCGGGTTGACTCCCTGCACTACGTCGCGAAGTCCCAGGGGACACTCGACGCGGGGGCGTTCGAATCGACGCTCCGGGAGTTCGGCTCCCTCGCCACTGGCTCGGGCGACCGGCTCGTCCTGGTGGACGAGCTCGAGAGCATCACGGAGCCGGGAGCGAGTGCGAAGATCGTCGCCGGCATTCTCGAGGCACTCTCCGAGCGTGGCGCAACGGCCGTGTTCGTCTCTCACCTCGCCCGCGAGATCAGGGACGCCGCGGATGTCGCCCTCTCCGTGGATGGCATCGAGGCCGTGGGCTTAGAGGACGGGGAGCTCGTCGTGACCCGCTCGCCCCGGAAAGACCATCTCGCGCGATCGACGCCCGAGCTCATCGTGGAGAAGCTCGCTGGCGAGGAGGACGCAGCCTTCTATGAGCGACTGCTGCAGAAATTCGATTCGTGAGCACGTCTCGGGATCTCTCCTCGATGGTCGCGCATCCAGCGGAGATCCGCCACCGTCTCGACATCGGCGCTGGAGACGGATCACTCGAGACACCCCATACTCCGCGAGCGGAGTGCTCCCTCCCTGAACACCCCCGCCTGGGTCTCGCGCTTTCAGCACCCCTATATGTCCGCTACTCGCCAGCACGTGTATGACATACCGTGTCGCCTTCATCGGCACTGGTCCGGAGCCGGAGAACCCGGTGTGGGGCGAGAGTGCCGCCATGGCATATCACCACGCACCTGGATATCGCGAACGTGACGACTGCGAGATCGTCGCCTGTGCGGACATCGTGCGCGAGAACGCCGACGCTTTCGCCACGGAGTTCGACATACCGGATGATCACATCTACGAGGACTACCTCGCGATGCTGGCCGAGGCAGAGCCGGACATTGTGAGCATTGCCACGCCCGTGCCTACCCACGCGCCGATCGTCCTGGACTGTCTCCGGGAGGGGGATCTCGCCGCGATTCACTGCGAAAAGCCCATGGCGACGACCTGGGGCGACGCGAGGCAGATGGCCCAGGCTGCGAATCGCCGTGATGTTCAACTCACGTTCAACCACCAGCGGCGGTTCTCACCGGTCTTCCGGAAACCGTACGACCTGATCCAGGCGGGCGACATCGGCGACCTCCGGCGAGTGGAGATCGCCACGCGAGAACTTCTGGACAACGGCACGCACTACCTCGACCTCGCGGGGCTCTACACCGGGGAACGGGCGCCGTCGTGGGTACTCGGAAACATCGATTACCGGGAGGAGCACATCAAATACGGGGCACATAACGCCAATCAGGCCGTCGCACAGTGGGCCTATGACGGCGGTATTCACGGGCTCGCGGTCACCGGCCACGGCGACGAGACGGACCTCGTCGGGGCGACGATGCGCCTGGTCGGGACCGCCGGAGAGATCACAGTCGAACCATACGTCGACGAGCAAGTGCGCGTCCGACGCGACGGTGAGGGCTGGGAGGGGATCGCCATCGAGACACCTGACGGAGCCGCCCCGGTGACGCCAGCGATTCACCACGTAGTCGAATGTGTGAACGAGGGTATCGAACCTGAGTTGTCGGCTCGACGAGCCCTGAATGCCACCGAGATCATCTTCGCGACGTACGAATCGTCGCGGCGACGAGGTCGGGTGGACCTCCCCCTCGAGATCGAGGACAATCCGTTAGCGGCGATGGTCGAATCAGGGGCAGTGCACCCCACGCCTGCGGACGACTAAGCACCGAGAGCCCGGTCTGCCGGGTGCCACACTTTTTTCTCGCCCTCCCACTACCTCTCGACAATGCCTCCTGCAATAACCAGGATCGAGAGCACGGAGTTCGCCTACGAGCTCGAGGACCTCGGGCCCGACGAGCACGGCTTCAACCTGGTGTACGACCCAGGGACGACCGTCGAACGAAGGCTCTTCGGCCTGAAAATCCACACGGACGAGGGGATCACGGGCGAGTACGTCGGGGGGAACTCGCCCGCCTTCGCACAGGTCAACACGATTGCCCAGTATCTCGTCGGAAAGAATCCGCTGGACCGCGAGCGACACTGGTCCGAGATCAAGCGGGCATTGCGGAAGTACGACCGGATGGGCATCGGACCGCTAGACATCGCGCTGTGGGACTTCGCGGGTAAGTATCACGGCGCGTCCATCCACGAACTCCTGGGGAGCTACCGAACGTCCATCCCCGCATATGCGTCGACCTATCACGGTGACGAAAACGGGGGCCTCGACAGTCCGGAGGCGTTCGCCGATTTCGCCGAGGAGTGCCTGGACATGGGGTATCCGGCATTCAAGATCCATGGCTGGGGTGGGTCCGACGCCTCGCGGGACATGGACCGCGAGATCGAGACCGCTCATGCGGTCGGTGAGCGCGTCGGAGACGAGATGGATCTCATGCACGATCCCGCCTGTGAGATCGAGACGTTTGCCCAGGCCGCGAAGCTCGGGCGGGCACTCGACGAGCAGGGCTTCTTCTGGTACGAGGATCCGTATCGGGATGGGGGAATCTCACAACACGCCCACCGCAAACTCCGACAGATGCTGGAGACGCCTATTCTCCAGACCGAGCACGTTCGAGGGCTCGAACCGTTCACCGACTTCATCGCGAACGAAGCGACGGACTTCGTCCGGGCGGACCCGGAATACGATGGCGGGATCACGGGAGCGATCAAACGCGCACGTATCGCGGAGGGCTTCGGCCTGGACGTCGAGTTCCACGCGCCCGGTCCGGCCCAACGCCATTGCATCGCCGCAACACGGAACACCAACTACTACGAGATGGCACTGGTTCACCCGGACGTCGGCAACACGACCCCACCGATCTACGCAGGTGGGTACGACGATCAGCTCTCCTCTATCGACGACTCGGGTCGGGTGTCGGTTCCGAACGGCGTCGGCCTGGGCGTCGAGTACGACTGGGACTACATCGAGGCGAACCGGACAGGCGGCCGGGTGTACGAGTAACGTAGCGGTTTCAGCGTTCTATCCGTCGACTCCCCACGTGCCACGTCGACCCGTCGCGCTCGATAGCTGGTTCCTCGGGGACTGATTCCTCTCCCGCGTAGACGGAACAGACGAACCAGTGGGTCCCGGGAGGCGTCGTCCCCGAGAGGACTGGCACGACCGGTCGTGGGTGCACCAGATTGGCGTTCGGTGTCGGCGCGATGACGTCTCCGTCTCGTTCGTCCTCCGCACGCTCCGGAACCCGGATCGTCGAAACGCCGTCAGGATAGCACGCGGTAGCCGATCCAGGCCCACCAGTTTCCTCGTAGGTCGTGGGGTCGTGATCGTTACGACGGGGGAGGGCAAATCCACCCTCGATTGCCTCGAGCTCTCGACCCGTCTCGAGGACGTGGAGCCTGACGTGCCAGGGGAGGGATGGGACGAGCCAGGTCTCGAGTGTCACGTCGGGCCACGGCTCCCACCGCGAGTGGATCGTATCGTCAGTCATCGTCGCCTCGGTGCTCTCGCGGGCCCGATAGTCCGTCCCCTCGTCAGTCAACAGGAGGGTACTGTCGGGCCCGGCACCCGCGGGCGAGGTCTCGCCCGTGGGGACGGTAAACCCGTAGTCGGTCGAATAGGCGAACTTCGCGTACTTGGGTCCCCCGTGATACGCACCGGCTGCCAACCCAAACACGTGGTCGTCGTCTCGACAGAGAACGAGACCCCCCTCTGGTTGTGGCTGGACTGCGTCCACGTCAGGGAGCGGTTTCGGCTCGGCCTGCCAGAATGGATGGTCGTCCGAGAGCGCCAGGGGGAGGAACCACTTGCACGCCCAGTACGGCGAGGCCGGTGAGTTGTACACGTCGGCCACCCGCTCCGTCGGGTACGTATAGCCCACGGAGAGAATCCCGTCTCTCGTCACGGGCATTGCTACCCAATATGCGAACTGGCGTTCCCAGAGCCCGCGGACGTGACCCCAGGTCAGCCCTGCCTCCGTCGGGTCGACGTGGCCGAGTCCTAGTGCACCCCAGAATGCGCCCTGCGCGAACCGGTAGGTGAGGCTCCTCCCATAGGGAAGGGCAGCACCGTCGGGGGCAAACCAGGCAGCGAACTCGGGGATGTACGCCGTTGCACGGTCGCGGAACGCCGCGACGTACTCGGGAAACCGGCACGCATCCGGCGCGAGCCGGGCGTACAGCAGCCCGTCGACGTGGTATTCCCAGGCCGTGTAGTAATCCCGCTCGTGATACCAGCCGTTCCCCCGGTACAGCCCGTCGAGGACCTCGAGATCCCGTTCGACCTGCTCCGCGTCGTGAGCAGCGCCGACTGCAGCGAGTCCGCAGTTCGCGAGTATCCGGAAGAACAGCCAGTTGCTGGGGCCGAGGTCGAGGTCGTTGACGCCACGGAGCCAGGCGGCGACACGATCCTGTTGGGCCGGATCGAGTGGTTCCCAGAGGCGGTCGGGAACGAGTGCGAGGGCGACGCCAATCGGGGCTGTTTCGACCGCGGCCTGCCGGTTGCGGTCGGTGATCGGTCCCCAGAATTCGCGATGATCCGGATCGGTCCCGTGGACAAGGCCATCCCTGTAGGCAGCCCAGTACCCGAAGTCACCGCCACCGGCTGTTACCGGCGCGAGCATCCAGAGTGGCCGGGCGAAGCCTTCGAGACCCGTTGCCGCTTCGGGGAATGTCGCTCGCGTCGACCCGGGAACGATCCTGGCACGTCCGGGGCTCCAGTGGGCTGCCAGTGGCTCGAAGAGGTCACGCGCGGCCTGCTGCACGTCCGCCCTGGTCTCGGGTGGATCGATCGCGAGCGGTCTCACGAGACGTGGACACGCTCGCGCGCGTCGGCGAGCACCTCCTGGGGATTCACCACCTGCCCGGTCTCCACGCTCTCGATCGCTCCGTACACCAGGGCCATGGACTGGAGATTGCTCTCGACGTCTGTCTCCATCGCGTCACCGCCATCCAGCCACTCGGCGAACTGCTCGAGCAGCCACGTGTTCGCCCACTTCGGCTGTTCATCGAGGTCCAGCGGTGTTCCGTCCGTGAAGCGGTTGTTCTCCAAACAGTTCTCGCGGTCTTCCTCGTAGTCGAATCGCCGAAGCTCGTGGCCGTCGAGAATGAGCGTCGACTCCTCGCATTCGGCGCGTATGTGTTCTTGTCCCCAGCCGTTGAGCGACACCGCGTTTGTATTCGACCCCTCGTAGGTGACACGGGTATCGTTGTCCAGGATCATGGTCACGAGGCTGTTCGGCTGCCCCGCGAAGTCACTCCAGTCGGGATTCCACCCGTGAGCGATGATCTGCTCGCACGTCCCGCCGGCCATGTCAGCCAGCAGATCGAGGTGGTGAACTGCGCCGTCGATCAACATTGGATAGCCATCCCAATCGTACAGCCGCTCGCCCGCCCAACTCCCCCGGCTGCGCGCGTTCACGGTATAGCGGCCGACCAGGTAGTCCACTGCGCCGTAGTCCCCCGCCTCGATCCCCCGACGGAGTGTCGTGATGTCGTCGCGAAATCGGTGTGACATCGTGACCCCCATCTTCAGCCCCGCCCGCTCGACTTTCTCGGCGATCCTGACGGCGGCGTCGAGTGTGTCGGCGATGGGTTTCTCGGAGATGACGTGCGCGTCGTGTTCGATAGCCGCGTCGACGACGCTCTCGTGGAACTGTGGGGGCGTGACGTTCGCGACTGCATCGACATCGAGATCGATGAGTGCCGTCTGGACGTCGGTGTAATACCGATCTTCGGCGAGCGTGGCTTCCTCCTGTGCCAGCGCGAGTGCGTCTTCGTCGGGGTCGACCACGCCGACGAGGTTCACGTGCCCGGTTTCCTCGTTCGAGGGGATGAAGTTCGAGAGCCACCGTCGTCCCTGTCCACCCGCGCCGACCAGTAAGAGATCGTGGGTCATGCGGTAAGGCTCGACTGTGACCGGGTAAAAGGTATTGTCCCCGGCCGTACCATCCGGCGGTTCAGTCCCCGGGACCTCGAATTGCCCGTCTGCAGCAGGTACGGGGGTATCGCGGGCGTTTCCAGCCAATCCCGTTACGATTGCCGGGTTCACGGGGGATAAGACGCCGAAGCGGCGTGCTCAGTCCATGTACGATCTCCCGGGTGGCGCGGAGGCGTTCGACGACGTCCGGATCACACTCGTCGGTGGCGGGAGTCGGGACTGGGGACAGAAACTGATGAACGACCTCGCGCTGGCGGATGGTATGGCCGGTGAGGTCCGACTGTACGATGTCGATTACGAGAGCGCGAAGACGAACGCCCGGCTCGGCCAGCACGTCCAATCCCTGGACGAGGCGGTGGGCGAGTGGACCTACGAGGCTGTGCCCGAACTGGGCGAAGCACTCGAGGGCGCGGACTTCGTGCTCCTGTCGACCCAGGATCCACCGGAGCATACCTTCGTCCACGACCTCGAATGCCCGGAAGCGTACGGTATTGTCCAGACGGTTGGTGACACCGTCGGTCCTGGTGGTACCATGCGAGCGATGCGTACGATCCCGCAGTATCGGGAGATCGCGACTGCGGTGCGAGACCACTGCCCGGACGCGTGGGTCTTCAACTACACGAACCCGATGACCGTGTGCACCCGGGCGCTCTCCGAAGCCTTCCCCGGGATCAACGTCCTCGGTGTCTGCCACGAAGTGTATCACGTCCAATCACACCTCGCGTCGCTCGTCGAGACCCACCTCGACGAACCTGCGGAGAAGGCTGACATCGACGTCGACGTCACCGGGATCAATCACTTCACCTGGCTCACGGGGATCCGATGGCAGGGTCGAGATCTCTTCGACCTCGTCGAGGCGGAGATGGATGCATACGATATCCCTGGCGAATTCGATCCTGGGGAGCTCGACGACATGTCGGTCTACGGTGGGCACAATCTCGTGACGTACGACCTCTATCGGCGCTTCGGAGCGTATCCCGCTGCAGGGGATCGCCACCTCGCCGAGTTCGTCCCGTGGTATCTGGATGTCGACGATATCGAGGACCTCCATCGATGGGGGATCAAAGTCACACCCGCCGAGCACCGCGCAACGCACTGGGACCGAGGAGAGAACGAGCGGCAGGCCTACTTAGCCGGGGAATCTCCCTTCGAGTTGACGCCCTCCGGTGAGGAGATGGTCCAGACGATGCGGGCCCTTCTTGGAGGGAATTCGATCAGAACCAACCTCAACCTCCCGAACGAGGGTCAGGTGCCGTGGCTCCCCGAGGGAGTCGTTGTCGAAACGAACGCGCTCGTGACGGGGAACGAGGTCACACCGTTGAGCGGTGGTCGCGTCCCCGAACAGGTCGAATCCATGGTCGAAACGCACGTCCATAACCAGGAGACGCTCGTAGAGGCAGGGTTCGCCGGTGACGTCGATCTCGCGTACCAGGCGTTCCTGAACGATCCGCTCGTGACCATCGATCCCGAATCGGCGCGCTCCCTCTTCCGCGACCTCGTCGAGGCGGAACAGGAGTATCTAATGGACTGGGAGCTGGCTGAGGCCGACGTCCTCGGCTAATCCTGCGCTCGAAGGAAGGGCGTCCGTCGCGCATCATCCACGTCGTCGCTTCCGTTAGTCGATCCGATGGCTGTCCACAGCCTCTTCGTCGACCTCGATACCCAGACCCGGTGCGTCTGGGACGATGAGTTCGCCGCCAGTCGGGTCGAACGGTTCAACAAGTACCTCGTGCCTGAGCGGGTTCTCCGATCGGTCGAACTCCAGGAGCACGGGATCGATCGGGGAGTCGGAGTGCGGATAGTCGGGGAGGCTCGCGGCGAATTGGATCGCCGCCCCGAGTCCGACGCCCGAGTTCCAGACGTGCGGACAGACGGCCACGTTCTCCGTGGTTGCGAGATCGGCGACCCGGCGGGCTTCGGAGAAGCCCCCGACGCGTCCGAGATTGGGCTGGAGGATGTCCACGCAGTCCCGGGCGAGGCGTGCGAATTCAAAGCGCCCGTAGTGTGCCTCGCCAGCCGCGATCGGGATCTCGATCATATAGCGCACGCGTTCGTACCCCGCATAGTTCTCCGAGGGGACCGGTTCCTCGATCCAGTGGAGGTCGTATTCCCGAAGCGCTGCAACGGAGGCACACACCTGTTTTGGTCGACAGTTCCCGTTGTAATCGACCATGAGGTGTGCGTCCTCGCCGAGGATGTCCCGTGCGGTCGACACGCGGTGGACGTCATCCTCGACGTTCCGACCGATCTTGATCTTCGCCGCGGTGAACCCCTCGCCCACCGCTCGCTCGATCGGCTCGGCGATGTCCTGTCCCCACGACGTGACGTAGCCCGTTGACGCATAGGGAGTCAGGATCTCTCGACGCCTGCCCCCGATGAGTGTCGCGACCGATTCGCCCGCGTCCTTCCCGAGGAGATCCCAGCACGCGATGTCGATTCCGGACAGCGCACATTGCTTGATCGCGCTCGCGCCGAAGTGATACCCGTGCGTGTAGGTGTGTTCGGCGAGCGATTCGACCGCGTGTGGGTCCATCCCGACGACATCGTCCGCGAGGAGTTCCTCGATCGCCGTCGCCACCGTTCGTGGTGGTGCAAACGCCTCTCCCCACCCCACCAGTCCCTCGTCCGTCTCGAGGCGGACGAGACACGTAAACCGAGTCGCTGTCTTCCCCCGGGAGCTTCCCAGCGATCGCCCCTCGGGGAGCTCGTACTCGAGGGGGATCGATTCGACGTCCGAGATGCGCATGGCCGTTGGCACAGGATGGGTGGGGAAATACCTTCCTCTCGGTCGATCGGGCCACGTACCCTGAACTTTATCCCAGACTCGCCAGTCTCCCTGGTCATGTCGTCACCCAACCGACCGCTTGATTCGACAGAGCGCGACGAACTACTCGACCTGTTCGACGGACTACGCGTCACGGATGTCACCGACGGAATGGACTTCCTGGGATTCCACGACCAGAACCGCCTGGATCGGGATATTCGACCGCTTCACCGCGATCCGTCGACGTTCGCACACCGGTTCGTCGGGTTTGCCAATACCATCCGGTTCCACCCGACGAATCGCCGTCGGGACCTCCCCGCGACGACCGAGCGGGACTTCGAAAGCACCACCGCGTGGCGCGACAGGTGGTACACCGAGCACTCGGGCGAGCCGGAGGACGTCCGCGAGGGCGACGTGGTGGTCGTCGAGGCACACAACATCGATGTCGGGATCATCGGTTCGATGAACTCGCTCGTGTGGAAGGCCGATGGTGCGGTCGGCGTCGTCACGAATGGTGGCCCCCGGGATACGGACGAGATCATCAAGCAGGAGATACCGGTGTATGCGAAGGGAGTAAACAAGCCGATCATTCCTGGCCGGTGTGAGGTCGATGACACGCTAGTCCCGGTGAACGTGGGTGGGGCCACGATCCGGCCGGATGACGTGCTCGTTGCCGATGGAGACGGGGTGGTCGTCGTCCCCGTCGAACACGCTCGTGACGTTGCGGAGGCAGCCCGTAGAGAGCAGCGCGACGACCAGGAGAAGCGGCGAGCGCTCTATGACGAAGTCGGCCTCGAACCCGACTTCACGTTAGAATAAGGACTGCCCGGTCGCCGATCCTTTCATTCGAGAACCCGTGGGACGGCAACCGAATGGTCCGTATCGATCGCCTCCCGGACGGCGAGCGTCACTTCGAGTGTCTGCCTCGCGTCCGCATATGGGGATCGGAGGAGGTCCTCGTTCCCTGTGGAAACCGCCTCAAGGAACGCGTCTACTTCGCGGGCGTATGCGTCGCCACTTCCCTCGTGACGGATCACGTCGTCTTCGAGTCGACCCGAGAGGGTGTTCGAGGTGAACGCGAGGTCGAGAGCGAATCCATCCCCGACGGCGTTGACGCCGACTCCGTGCTCTGGAGAGGTCGCGGTCGACGCGACCTGGCTCACGGTGCCGTTCTCGTGACGGAGGACGGCTGTCGTCGAGTCGGGAAAGTCGAGTGCCTCGACCAGCCGGCGGCCTCCCTCGGCGACGACGCGATCGATCTCGCCACCCAGGTATCGGAGGAGGTCATAGACGTGCGTCGACTGCTCGACGACTTGGCCGCCCGACAGCGCACGCTCACGCCACCACGATGGACCGGGAACCTCACCTCGCCAATGACCATCGATGAGTGCAGTGTCCCGGTCACCGATCAGGTTTCGGGCGTGTTCGGTGATCTCCGCGTAGCGTAACATGTAGCCGACCTGGGTGAGGATCCCGGCGTCCGCAACTGCCTCGTGCACCTCGCGGGCTGTCTGGCTGTCCAGTGCTATCGGTTTCTCGACGAACATGTCGACACCATACTCTGCAGCTGCATGCTCCGGGGAGCCGTGGGCAAACGGTGGAACGCAGACGAAGACGGCGTCGAGGTCGTGGGAGGCGAAGAGTTCCTCATGGTCCGTGTAGCCGGCGGCCCCATGGGTATCTGCGACCGTCTCGGCCTTTATTCGGTCGTGGGTACAGACCGCAGTCATGTCGACGTCCTCCCGGTCGGCGAGGGTATCGAGGTGGATCGAACCCATTCCCCCCGCCCCGATGACGCCCACCCGGAGTGTCATGCTCGTCTACTGTCTCACCAGCCGATAATCAAGCTTGGCACGAATACCACGGGCTCAGCCCTCTTCAGGCCTGTTTTACTATTCGATGAGGCATACTATGTGGTCCATCTGACCGGTCGATAAGGATGACAGGTAGCACAGGCGCGAGCACGTGGGTGTCAGTCTCCCGGCGTCGCCACGACAGTCGGTGACGGTTCGCGCTCGTAAATGAGGGCGAACACGCCGGTCGAGAGCACGATGAACGCCGAGGCCGTCCAGAAGGCGACGAAGACGGACGTGGCATCCCAGAGCGCGCCGACGGCGACTGGTCCCGAGACCTGTCCGACCTTCCAGGCGATCGAGCGCAACGAGAGGCTGCCGGCGACGGCGTCGAAGTGTTCACCCTCCTCGACGAACAGCGCCATACTGGCCGGTAACCGGAGCGAGTCCGCGACGCCGATCACGGCGTATGCAAGGAACAATACCCCGGCTGCAGCGGGTACGTCGATGCCGAGTCCGAACGCCGAGACGGCGATGCCGGGGAGGTCGCGGGAGTATTCAGCGAGGGGAATGAGGGCTGCGCCACCGGCGTATACGAGGGCGCCAGCAAGGATGAAGTGATGTCGCTCGCCAACCGTGTCCGTGTAATCGCCGACTTTGCCCTGGAGGGCTGCCTTCGTGAGCTTGCCGCCGGCCAGTATTCCTCCAACGACGAACGGGTTGATGCCGAATTCCGTCCGTGCATAGATCGGGAGGAAGATGATAACGGCCATTTTGCCGACGCTAAACGTCAACCGGAAGAAGACGAGGGCCCGGATTGCCGTCCGATCGAGGAGGTGGCGGTAGGTCTCGATTCCGGTGGCATCAGCGGGATCCGCCCGTTCGCCGGGATCGTCCCTGAGGTGGAGGAGGACCATGACGGTCGCGAACAGCGTCACGACGATCAGGGCAGCGTAGGTCACCTGGAACCCGTAGACGAAGAGGAGGAGACCGCCGAAGAGATCGCCCGCGAGGCTGGAAATCGCGCCCACCTGGTTGTACGTCCCCAACCAGAGTCCTCGCTCGGTGTCGGGACTGATCTCACCGACGACCGCTGACCCGGTCAACCAGAGGAGGCTCGCGCCGAGGCCCTGGATGACGCGGACGATGAGGACATCACCAACGCTACCGACGAGTGCAAAGCCGACGAAGACGACGATGTTGAGGGCAAGCCCGGCGAGCAAATATCGCCTCGAGTTTCCGATGTCGATAGCCCGGCCCAGGGGAATCACGACAACGAGCTGTGCGAGGGCGAAGACAGTCCCGAAGAGGCCTTCGACCACCCCCGTCGTCGAGAAGAGGTCCGCGTACATCGCGAGGGCGATCAGAATTGTCGAATACGCCTGCGCGCGGGCGAAGGCAGTACTCGACAGCGCGAGAAACTCCCTGTCCCTGAAGAGCGCGAGTGATCCCTCGGTGCGGGCCACGAGGCGCCGGTACGAGGTTCAGCCGACAAAAACCGTCGTTCGCCCGAGGCGGTTGCCGGCTCTCACTACTCGGTAGGATATGGCGGACACGACGACCGCAGGTCCACCTCCGGTGAATCCTTCCGCGGACCCACACACTCATAGTGGTCCCAGGTTCCATCTCGGGGCAGCGGTATGGCCCAGTCACCCGACACGATCCGTGTGCTGCACGTCGACGACGAGTCGGATCTCCTGGAGCTGGCAGCGACGTTTCTGGAACGGATGGACGATTCGCTCGATGTCGTCCACGCGACGAGCGTCACTGCTGGGCTCGAACGCCTCTCCGCCGGCCAGTTTGACTGTATCGTCTCCGATCACGACATGCACGAGATGACTGGCCTCGCGTTCCTCGAGGCCGTTCGGGAGGAGTATCCGGATCTCCCTTTTATCCTGTTTACGGGGGAGGGATCCGAGCGGGTTGCCAGTGAGGCCATCTCCGCTGGCGTGACTGACTATCTGCAGAAAGAAACCGGCACCGAACAGTACGAACTGCTCGCGAACCGCATCGAGAACGTCGTTGCCCAGCACCGTGCCGAGCAGCAAGCGAGAAAACAGGAACGGATCTTGACCATTCTCCGGGACCTCAATCAATCCCTGCTCGACGCCTCGACCCGAGCGGAAATCGAACAGGTTGCCACGGACATCCTCGCCTCCGCGGATCCGTATGCAGCCGTCTGGATCGGCGAGTACGACGCCGAGTGGGACCGGGTGATCCCACGGACGGTCGCCGGCATCGACGAGGCATCGGTCGGCCCCACGTCACTCTCCGGAGCGACTCCCGAGGACGGGCTCGTCTTCGAGGCGATTCAGGCCGATGGTCCTGCCGTCACACGTGAGTTGGATCCCACTATCGACGTCTGGACCGACGATAATCCGCCACCCTCGTTCGAGGCAACCGTGGTGCTTCCGATCACCTATCACGGTGAGCGCCACGGGATCCTCGTTCTCTACGTCGAGCGGGCGGCCGCTATCGATGCGACTGAGCGGGACATGCTCGAAGAGATCACCGGCGATATCGCACAAGCGATGCAGACTGCACAGACACATCGGAACCTCAGGCGACATCGGACCGCGGTCGAAGTGTTCCCTGAGGGGGTCTTCGTTCTGGACGACGACGCCAGGATCGAGCTGATCAACGAGAACGCGGCAGCGCTGCTTGAGGCTACTCCCGACGATCTGCGGGGCGAATTGTTCCCGACGTTCGTCGAGGAAGGTATCTTCGGGGAGGAGATCATCGACTGGTATCTCGACAGCGTCCGCGCGATGCTGTCGTCATCGACGGACCAACAGGACGCGTGGTACGAAACCGAGATCACGCTCCCCAACGGCGACGAACGAGTGACCGAAATCCACCTCACGCTCCGTCCATACGAGGACGACTATCGCGGGACGGTCGGGCTCGTTCGGGACATCACGGACCGCACACGGCGCGAGCGCGAACTCGAGGAGAACAAGGAGCGGTATCGCAGACTCGTCGAGAACGCTCCCATCCCGATCGCCCTCTACGACCAGGAAGGGACACTTATCTACGTCAACGACACGGCAATTTCGTTCGTCGGCGCCCAGGATAGGGACGCCCTTCTCGGCGAGTCGGCCTTCGGGTTCGTCCACCCAGACGACCGCGCACAGGCGAGAGCCCGAATGACGCGGGTCCTCGAGGAGCGTAAGCCGGCACCGGCAACCGAACTGTCGTTAGTGGATCAAACAGGGGAGCGAAAAGAGGTGATCATCACGAGCGTCCCGGTCTCCTACGAGAACGAGCCTGCCGCCCAGGTCGTCATCAAGGATATCACGGCGCAGAAAGAACGGGAGCGGGCGCTACAACGCCAGCGGGATCAGCTCGACGAGTTCACCAGCATTCTCTCCCACGACCTGCGGAACCCGTTGAACGTAGCGACGGGTCACCTCGAACTGATCCGGGACGAGTACAACGGCGATTCGGTGGACGTTATCGCGCAGGCGCACGGACGGATGCAAACCCTGATCGATGACCTCCTGACGATCGCCCGGGGAGCCGAGCCAGTCCCGGACCTCGAGGCTGTGCACCTCCACGAGGTAATCGACGAATGCTGGAAGACGGTTGCGACGGCCGAGGCCGAACTCGTCGTCGATGGACAGTGTACGATTCGGGCCGATCGAGGCAGACTCAAACAACTCCTCGAGAACCTGATCCACAACGCGGTGGAACACAGCGAGGAGCCACCGACCGTGACGATCGGGACCCTGGCGGATGGATTTTACGTGGAAGACGACGGACCGGGTATTGCAGCGGACGAGCGCGATCTCGTTTTCGAGTCGGGATACTCGACCTCGGAGCACGGAACCGGATTGGGATTACGGATCGTCGACCAAATCGTCGAGACCCACGGGTGGGACATCCACTTGACCCGCGGAGCGAAGGGCGGCACACGATTCGACGTCACCGGCGTCGACGTCGTCTCGGAGCCGGGTCTGTGACCCACCCGCGTGCCTGGCTGAGTTCGGCCCTCTTTCGGTATTAGAAGTGCTCGAACTTGTCACGTCGATAGACGTCGACACTGGCGAGTGCTGTCGGCGGGCGCTGTTCGGCGGCAAAGGCGATCGCCTCGGCCACTTCGTCCGGTTCGGTCACTTCTCCTGGATCGAACCGTTCCTCCGACGGTGCGTCGTCCTCGGAGCCGAACTCGGTCCGTACCTCCGTTGGGTTGACGACCGTGACGCCGATATCGTCCTTTCCAACGGACCCGGCGAGACTGCGTGCAAAGCCGCGTATCCACCACTTTGTGGCGGCGTATACGGGATTCCCTGGCCGTGGGTACTGTCCGGCGAAACTCCCGACGAAGATCAGGCTCCCCTCCGTGTCCCGGAGGTGTGGAATCGCTTCACGGGTCGTGAAGAACGCCCCGTCAACGTTGACGTCCATCATCTGGCGGTAGGCGTCGGTCGAGAGGTTCTCGACGGCGCCCTGTCGGCCGAGGCCAGCGTTCGCGACCACGATATCGAGGTGGCCGTACTCGTCGATCACTTCCTCGAACAGTGCTGCAACTTGAGCGTCATCAGTCACGTCCGCGGTAACGACCATCGCCTCGCCACCTCGATCGTCCACGTCTGCAGCGACCTCTCGGAGCCGGTCTTCGCGTCGAGCGGAGATCGCGACAGTCGCCCCCCGGTCTGCAAGTGCTCGAGCCGTCGCGGCACCGATACCGGAACTCGCGCCCGTGAGCACTGCCGTACGCCCCTGTAGTGTCTGCTCAGTCATATCCTCATTTCGGATGGCCTGGAGGATAGTCGTTGTGTCGTTTCACCAACTGTGCACGGGTGGGACGGTCGCCACGTTTTATCGTGCCAGCAGTTCACATTGAGGCCATGGAGACACGCCGCCTCGGCGACACCGGACAGGAGAGCTCGATCCTGACCTTTGGCGCGATTGCACTCGACCGCCTCGATCAACGAGGAGCGGACCAGGCGGTCGAATTGATGGTCCAACGGGGAGTAAACCACGTCGATGTCGCACCGACCTACGGCGATGCGGAAGTGAAACTCGCCCCGAAGCTTGGAGAATACCGGGACGACCTCTTCCTCGGGTGTAAAACACAGGAGCGTTCCTACGATGGTGCGTGGGAGAAACTCGAAGCCTCACTCGATCGCCTCGACACGGACTCTATCGATCTCCACCAGTTTCATGCGGTCATCTCGTCGGGAGAAATCGACGAAATCGTTGGCGAGGATGGCGCGCTCAGGGCGTACCGCGAGGCGCAGGATGAGGGGCTGATCGAGCATATCGGGCTTACCAGCCACGGCCACCCAGACGTGATCCTGGAAGCCATCGATCGCATCGACGACCTCGAGTCGGTCATGTTCCCAATGAACCACGTGGTGGCCGGAACGGACGACGGCGCCTACGCCTACGAGCGAGTGATCGAGCGAGCGACGGAGGAGGGACTGGGAATGATCGGTATCAAGGCGTTCGCGCGGCGTCCTTGGCCCGATGAGTTGCCGGATGCACGTGCTCCATACGCCACGTGGTACGAGCCTCGAGATACGTCCGAAGAGATCGAAGACGCGCTCAACTTCGCCCTCTCGCAGGGGTTGACGACGATCACGAATGCGGGGGACCCGAAGCTGCTCGCCATGATCCTGGACGCTGCGGATCGGTTCGAGGAGCTCGGTGAATCCGAGCAGACAGCACTGATCGAAGCGGGTCGCGGGGACGACAGTCCGGTCCCTGCCGACTTCCACTGAACCGGCTGCTCAGTATTCCCAGCGGTCGATGGGAACCTGCCCTCCGTCGACACGGAGTTCGTGACCGTTGATATAATCGCTCTCAGGGGCACAGAGGAAGAGCACCGCGTCGCCGATTTCCTCGGGCTGGGCAAATCTCCCCAGGGGATTTCGATCGTTGATCGCGTCCACCGTTGACTGATCGAATTTGTCTGTCATACGAGTGTCAACCCAGCCGGGGGCGACCGCGTTGACGCGAATGCCCTCACGGCCGAATTCGAGTGCCAACGATTTCGTGAGTCCGAGGAGAGAGAACTTCCCGACGTCGTACTGCGGGGATTGCCCGACGGCGTTTTTCGTGTGGATCGAGGTGATGTTGACGATCTTCCCGTAGCCCGCGTCGAGCATCCCATCGAGCACATGGCGGGTACAGTGAATCGAGCCCCAGAGATGCACGTCGAGGTTCAATTGGAAGTCCGGGTCGTTCTCCTCGTCGAGAAAGGGCCCTGCATTACCCACACCCGCGTTGTTCACGAGCACGTCGATCGGGCCGAACACGTCCGTCGCCTCCTGGACCATGGCGATCACCTCATCCTCGTCGCTGACGTCAGCGGCAATTGCGAGCGCCTCGCCACCCTCGGCTTCGATGGTGGCAACGACCCCCTCGGCGACATCGCGGTCGAGGTCATTCACGACGACACGTGCACCATTTCGTGCCAGCTTCTCTGCGGTCGCACGACCGTTGCCCCGGCCACCCCCCGTGACGAGCGCCGTCCGCTCAGTGAGGTCTACCTGCATACGTCTCTTCATGTCGGGGCGGGAAAAGGGAGTATCGGTCGGGGAACTGCAAGGATAACCGCGGTGAACGCGTAATGCTCGTTCACGAGGACGACGTGATTTGTGCAATGATACAGTCAGTGAGAGTGCTGTGGAACATACGGATCGAGACAGATAAAACTAAAAAATAGCTCGTAAGCATGCCCCCGTTCTGCAGGAGGAATCATGCATTGCGAGCCTCTAACCGGTCTAGAACGGTCGAATTGCAACGCATGCGAATTGATCCAGAATCTCCATACCATCACTTACATTCGGGCCATAATCTCCATCCGGTAACTTAACTCTGCCAAGTGTACAAGGGCGTGTCATCAACCCCATTCGTTGTCGAGGGCGACGTGAACGTCCTGTTGCTACCCCCCTCCCACGTCACATTTCCACTATCGTCGATCTTCACGAATTTGAATTCGAAGGTGGTGTCCTTTGGAACACTGACTGGAAGGAACCATTCTGGGTAATTCGGATTCATGAAGCTTTCACTTCCTTCCTCAGGAGTCCAGTCTCCGAGTTCTGGTAGGTTACCGGTCACGTGGATCATCTCACCGAGCTGGGTATCGGCATCTACGTGGAAGATAACCTGAACAGGATCGCCTGACAGCAGTTCATATGTGTATGTGTTGCTCGTATTACCGTCCTTCGAGACTGTGATATCAACAGCCCCCGGTGTGGCATCGGGGACGGTAGCGGTGATCTGCTCGTTGCTGTTGCTATCTACTGTCGCGGTGGTGCTACCGAATTTGACTGTCACGTCTCCGCCAAGACCAGTTCCGTAGATATATACTGTGTCACCAGCACGCCCCATCGTACTAACGACAGATCCAATCCGGGGGATGTCCGTCCCGAGGCTGGGGGTGTCCACCCAGACGTTAGCCTCACCGCCGCTGAGTGTAAACGAATCGAGAGTGCCGCTCGAAACACCGATTGACTGTCCACTGAGAGTACCGCCGAGGTAATCGGAATAGGATCCATCGGGTAAGTCTGTTCCCAGCGATGGGACCGATTCTGATTGATCGGGCTGACGATTGATCGCGGTTACAACGATGTGATCATAGAATTTCCGCTCATAGACGATCACATCATCGCTAGTATGTAATATATCAGTCAGCCCGTAAGCTAATCCAAGGTTGTCCCGCCGCAATTGAGAAAGGTCTTGGATAAGGCCGTATGCTGTAGTCGTCTTATCGAACGCCCCATCGGTTTGCATGAAGATCCGCCCCTCATTGGGGAGATCACCTTGGGGCTCTACGTACTGTTCCAGCCCGTAGTAGACCTTTGGGGTTCCACGGACCGTCATCAGGGCTACAATGGCTGCATGGTATGGTTTGTTATTCGGTTGAATATGACGAAATCTAGTAACGTCATGATTGTCGATAAAGCTGATTGCGTGATGCTCGTGGGTATAGTCGTCATGCGTCTTCGTCAGCATATTCCCGAAGTCAGTCATCGTCTCGGAGAAATCGCCGAAGACGTTCGTCTGTGCTCGGCTGTATTCGAAGTCCAAATTGTGGATGCCGGTTCGATCTGGGAATGAGGCGTACTCGTCGTATTTCGGATCGGGTCGTCCGATAAAGAATTCCCCGAAATGCGTCACCGGGCCGCCGGGGGCTGTGTCGATAGCGTCTTTTAGTGTCTTTGCAAACGCAGGATTCATATGCAAAGTCGCATCGTGTCTGAATCCGTCGACACCCTTCGATTTCCAGTATTTCGCTGCGCCGAAGAGGTGGTCAACAACTGGGTCATGCTCATGGGAAAAGTCAGCTAACCAGCCAAGGTCTTTATGACGATAACCGAACTTCGAATCATCGGTGCCGCGATCTCCTAGCCCGTGAAACCAGCCATTTACATCGTTGTTGGGATCTGCTAGTAGATTATCGCCAACTGCGTTACCATCCGAATCGAAGACGTAGTCTCCATTGGAATCCTTGTCGGGCTCGTAGAGTTTACCATCTTCCTCTTTGAGGTCCTTTGTTGGGTTCTTCCACCGACTGGTGTGGTTTGAGACGAAATCAATGATGAGCTTGATACCGTTATTATGCAAGGTATCACGCATTGTTTCGAAGGCCGGAATGTCACCGAAAAACCGATGAGTTGGGTAATAATTGTGTGCGTGGTATCCGTGGTAACTTGTCCAGACATCAGTGGTTCCGTCCTCGTTCTCGTCTTCGATCCGACTTTCTCGGTTGCGATACGGGGCTGAAATCCAGATTGCGCCAATCCCCATATCGACGAGGTACTGGACCTTGTCCGTGATCCCCTTCCAGTCACCACCCTGGTAGAGTTTCAAATCATCACCTGTTCCGTCGTACAACGCGGACTCGAAGTCTTCGAAATCGTTGATTGATGTATCGCCGTCGTAAAATCGGTCAGTAATAATCTGGTAAAGTGTATCTCGTGGAGTCACTGGCCCAAGATTGCTGGGGGCACTCGCTAGTGTAAGGTCGCTCGAGACATTTTCAGTGCCGGGAGGATTCAGATCACTCCCATTAAGGATGGAAAAATCACTGAAGAGGGGAAGGGAAGCAATACTTTTCAGCACATTGCGCCTCGATGACTGGGCATTGCCATCATTTCCCATGACTCATAATCCCACGCCAGTATAATAAGTGTTATTCAATATTTCTTCACACTTTCAATTCCGAATCGCGAAAGTTTATTTCCTATATATAGTAGAATATTCATATATAAAATATAAGAAAAAACTGGCGGCTCTAAAGGGTAGAACTCATGGCTGTATTCGTACGGCACTCATATTGGAAATTTGATAAGTATTCAATGATCAGATCGCCGATTAATATTTTTTACTGTCAAGAGGATTTATATGGTGCATAAGCGGTTGATTCATCGTATCCAAGAGGCATTTCTGGTCCACCAGCCAACCTGAACTATGACGGATACCTCCTCTCAGGCCTCAATGTGAGCGACTGTCGCCAATCGAATCGCGTGGGACCATCCCAGTGGTGTGGCACTATCAGGCATCCCATTGTCGAAATACTGTTCCGCGAGATACCCGGTTTCTAGACAGAGCGGTCCGTCCGGGAGCACGAGTCCGAGAAGTTGCCTGGCTCGGGCATCGAACGACCTGGAGCGTTCCTCCGGAGACCCGAGTAACGTCGCCAGGACAGCAGCTGCATGGGCACCCCAGGCCGTCGACACCGACCAAATCTTCTCAGAATCCTGATCACGACGTCTCCAGGGATCACCTTCGAAACGACGGATCCCGGCAATCGCATCTGTTTCATGATAGAGTCCGTCGAGCGTCCTTTCGACGTGCCTAGTCAGACGGCGTCGTCGCGTCTCATCAAGACCACCGTTCAGGGCAGCATACTCTGCGTGAGCTGCTGGGAGCGCCAACGTGCTGGCATCAAGCCGCTCGTCCCGCACGCCATCAGATAACGCGGTTGCGAAAATCCCGCGATCGGTACACCAGAGCTGATCCAACCCGGCTGCGACGGCCTCAGCCCGCTCGCGAGCTCGTTCGCGGACATCTTCGGCCATCGGCGCCCGGGCAAGCGTAGAATACGCACCCAGAAACGTTGCAGCGGTATGTGTGAACCGGCCTGTATCGTTCTCCCAGGCGTTTTGACACGCTTCAGGGAGGCCATCAGTCTGTAGGGTGGAGTCGAGGCCGTCAAACCCCTCGATGAGCGCCGATTTGATCCGTTCGGGGTTTTCAGGGTCACGTTCTCGGAGGTAGGTCGCTAGAAAGGTAATGACACTTGCAGTTTGGTCCGCCTGGTACTGGTACCCTCTCCCGGTTTCGAGGCGACCATGTGCCCAGCCGGGTGCGAGTTCGCCGCTGTCAGCCCAGACGCGGTGGGGCCACGTCCCGTCGTCACACTGTGTTTTACAATAGAACTGCGCACTTCGGTCGTGCCAGTCGTCCAGGTCTAGGTTTAGTGGCTGTTCGGCTTCCAAAAGGAACCGGGAGATTTCCGCGTCATCGCGAAACCAGGTGTAGCCGTATCCCCCCGAGTGTGCGAAAAACGGATCGAAATCAGGGCCCGCGATACGAGCGCCACTTGCGGCGGAAAGCAATTGGAGCACACGGAGATCAGCACTGACGATAGATGCCATGGACTGATTGGTGGGGACCTTCGGGTGGACGTGTGCTTCAGCGGATTCGCGGAGTTGGCTTCGATGTTGGTAGGCACTAGCGGTTTCACGGGCATGCGTAAGCGGGGCTTCGTGGTCAACATCCTTGCCGTCGGTTAGCAGGCTGACTAGCGTGGTAGACGCCGATCCGTTCTCTGCTGCTAGGTCGATTTTGAGAATGATGTCTGTTCCCAGAGCAGGGTCTTCCTGACGGGTGAGGCTGTCGCTAGCTTTCAGGAACCCGGACTGGCTGGCGCTGAGAACAGCATCAAATCGTGAGGTGGATGGATTCACGATATTGGTTATCGGCGTCGACGCAGTGAGGATGTCCCGTTCCTCCCGATGGAACACCTCAATAACGTCGCCGTGATCGAGCTGCCCGACACGTGACAGCTGCCCGTCAGGGGCGTACCGCTGCACCGTCCAAAGCGTCGAGTGTTCGGGGACGTCACCTGAGACGTCGAGATGAGTCACGTGGGTTCGGTCGAGAGTGAGATCATATCGGGAAACAGTCACACCGCCCTCCTCGTATGTAGTCTCGACAAGAGTCGTATCCTTGTGGTAGCCCTGGTTGATGAGGGTAAACTCCTCAAAGTCTACTGTCCGACCGTCGAGTTCAAGGCCGAACTTCGAAGATTCGATCCCGTTGAGACCACAGAGCGAATACGAATAGTCCCGTAGTTGTCCATCCCGGTCGACGTGAATGAGCCGGTCATCAGAGCCAGAGAAAAGGCCTGATGTGGTCCGTCGCTCTCCCGGGAACAACGTCGGATGGTCCTGGTTACGCCTAAAATCATCAATCGCTTCGCGCAAACTCATTGGCTCTCAAGAAGGGAGCCTACAGTAAAAACCCTGGTGTAAAATATATTCATACGTTAATCTCTTGCTGGTACGCAGACCTTTTTGCGCATCCGCAGCCACCCCGAGATATGCATCATCCGGGCCCCCCCAGATTCACCTCTATCGGTGAGAGTATCCAACTCGCTCCACGCAACCCCGATCCCGCCGGTACGTTCTCCTGGTCACTTCTTGAAGGACCCCCGGGATCGACACTCCAGTTAGACGACGGACCGGTCATCGACTTTACACCAGATATCCCGGGCATCTATCGAATCCAGCTCGAAGCGCCCGACGGGAGTCACGAACTGACAGTACGGGCCTTCCCGGACGAGCGCCGAGATGCCCACTTCGTACTCGAGGAAAGCGACCTCCCGATTGACCGCGACGATATCGATCAGATGCAACTCGGCGGGAGTTTCAACAAGTGGCTCTATGGGAAGATACACCCGGAGTGGCGAACCGGCGATGAGCGCGATGCTGCAGAGGGTGCCTATGTCTATGAGACGCAGCTCCCACCCGGCAACTATCATTACCTCTTCGTAGCGAACAACACGTGGGACGATGAGCATCTCGTCAGGGGCGACCTCACTGTCAGCGGTCCAGGCCGACCACGTATACGTCTCGATGCCGATATCAACGGCGACACCCTGGTAGTGGAAGCGACCGCAACCAAACCACCCGATGGTGAAGCTGACGTCTCGGTCGTGTTCTACATCGACGATCGCAACGTCATCGACGAGACACAGCTCGAAGTCGACTCGAGCTGTGCGAGATTACCACTCTCAACGATCGATGAATCGGTTCGTATTCACGCTGTCCCGGTCGCCGAACGGTATGGCGTCGCAGATACCCTTCAGGTTTCGGTCGAGCAAGGGACCCTTCAGGTCGATCGTCCAAACGATCCCCCGGAGTGGATCCACGACGCGCGAATTTACGAAATATTCGTCCGAGAGTTTGCTGGCGGCAGACTCGAGACGACTTTCGACGAAATCCGACGCCGGCTTCCATACCTCGAGTGGCTCGGTATCGACGCAATCTGGTTCACGCCAATCGTCGCCAGCCCCACCCGGCACGGCTACCATATCACCGACTATTTCACCACCGCTGATGACTTGGGGACCCGTGAGGAGTTCGAGTCACTCGTCACAGCCTGCCACGACCATGACCTCCGCGTGATCTTCGATCTCGTGATCAACCATACCGCTTCTGACCATCCACACTTCCAGTTAAGCGCCAGCGGGGTCGACGAATACCGCGACTGGTACATCTGGGAACCCACCGAATCTGGATCTGCGCAGGCACAGCACTATTTTAACTGGACGAAGATTCCAAACGTCAACTACCGGAGTCTTGACGTTCGTCGGCATATGCTTACTGTCGTCGAAGAGTGGGCAGCGGTCGTTGATGGCTTTCGCGCAGACGTCGCGTGGGGCGTCCCCCATAGCTTCTGGAAGGAAGTCCGAGACACGGTGAAAGCTGATTCCGCAGACTTCCTCCTCCTTGACGAAACCATCCCTCGGGAGGTCGGCTATACCGAAGGCGAATTCGATCTCCACCACCACACCGACCTCTACGACACGCTCCGGGACGTGGGCACTGGCGACCGTCCGGCGACAGCCCTTGTGGACGCCATGGAACGTACGGACTGGATGGGGTATCCCGACACAGCAGCACATCTCCAGTACGTCGAAAATCACGACGAGGATCGCTATCTCGAAGAGTGTGGACCCGAAGCCCTGAAAGCCGCCGTTGCCGCAACGATTGCGCTGCCCGGCGTTCCGATGGTCTATTACGGACAGGAGCGGGGCATGACCGAGTATCGCGGACCGATGGCGTGGGAGTCTGGCGACACCGAGTTGACCATGTACCACCGATCTTTGCTAGCTGCACATGACGAGAACAAAGTCCTCAGCCGTGGCCATCTTGCGGACCTAGAATGGAGTACCCCTTCCGACAAAGCAGTTGCATTTGCACTCGAGAAGGATGATAAACGCATTGTCGTTGCCTTGAACTTCGGTACAGATACCGCGGCCGTGACCATTGTCGAGGATATCACCACGACGGATCTTCTATCGGGAGACGAAATCGACGTTGATGGTACAGAAACCGGATCGAAGGTACATGTAGAGCACGCGCTGGCCGTCCACTCCGACAGGGAGTACCCGTGACTGGTTCGATCGTTCCAGGAAGTAGGTGGTCCAAAGCGATTGGTGAAACGTAGTCAAATATTCAGTGCGTAGATGGGTGAACTGCAGACGGCGATTCAGTAGCATACTACTCCAACTCGTTGGTGCATAGATACAGCTGGATTGCACACGGCGACCGACGACTTACAACGGAGAACGATGTTCTTCACCCCCCGCGTCGATTTGATTTGGTACTACTGTTCAGCAGGGAACGCTGTTACCCTTCCATCCCACCGAATGACAGCCCACCCTCGATATACCGCTGTGCAAAAAGGTAGACGATAACGATGGGTAACGCGAACAGGAGCGCGAACGCTGCGAATTGTGCCCACGGGGTCTGATAGCCACCACTGTTCAAGAGCGCGTACAGGCCGACGGGAAGTGTATAGTTGTCCGTACTGAGGATTGTTTGGGCCACGATGAATTCCATCCAGCCGGTCAGGAACGTGAAGATGAAGACTGTCGCTAGCCCCGCCTTCGAGAGCGGAAGGATGATCTCGGTAACAATCCGCCAGGTCGGGGCACCGTCTACGTACGCAGCCTCCTCATACGACGTTGGAATGCCGTCCATGTATGTCTTCAGTAGCCAGGTATTGAACGGTACTGCGATCGCTGCGTAATAAATCGCCAACACG
>CAZEDI010000019.1:15688-33031 GCA_964510865.1 uncultured Halobacteriales archaeon | reverse complement strand
GCTGAGCTTTACGGCGACGAGGTCAATGCGTTTTGTGAGATGGCGTTCCATCTCCGCCATGTGGGCGAATCGGTCCTCATCTGGTACGAGTGCGAGCCGCTGTACGCCGTCCGGTCGGAGGAGAGCATAGGAGAACTGGACGTCGACGTTCACGAATTCCCCGTCATTTCCACCGTCAGTGTCGAGTCGTTGCTGGAACGATGGTACTGCCAGGTCCGGCTTCACGTCGAACGACCAACACTGATCCGTCGGCCGGCCATCAGGCCATAACCGGAGCGTTGGGCTGTACACGCACAGGTCGCGATCGGCCGACGTGACGAGGTCTCGCTCGATGCGCCGGAGCCCAATACTCGTTTCTCGATCGGCTGGGGAGAGAAGCAGCAGGGCCCCGTCGTCCGCGAGTGCGTCGAGATACCGTTCGATCGTCTCGACCGGCGAGGCAAGCTCTGAAAGCACGTTCGCGAACACGAGGAGGTCGCAGGCGGGCGGCTCGACGTTCTCAGCTCTGTCACGATGCAGCGTGACATGGAAGTTCCGTCGGGTTTCACCTACCATGGCCTCGAGAACATCCGCCGCTGGACTCGGCTCGATCGCGTGATAGGCAACGAGGGACTCCTCGGGGAGATACTCGTGGATCCCGAGCGCGGGTCCACCCGTTCCAGCACCAACCTCGACGACACGGAGCTGGCGTGCAACGAGCTCCCGTTCCGTGAGGTCATCAAGGACGTACTGGATCACGGCGAAATAGTCGGGGAGGTGGTATATCGCGTACCCAAGGGCAGCGATATCGTCGTAGGTAACGTCGTTCCCCGTGTAGTAGTCCTCCTTGAGGCGTCGGATCGTCGTTCTCAGTCGATCGCCTGACTCCCCCTCAGACCAATCGGCGCCGAAGCGTTCAACGAGCAGGTCTTCCAGCCGATGTGAATAGACCTCGGGGAACTGCGCAATCGGGCTAGTCAGCGGTGGCACTGGGGTCTGCGGGACAGGTTCGAACGTGCCATCAGTTCGTTCGAACATGCCGAGGGACATCGCCTCCTCCCGGAGCACCTGTCTAACTACGGCTGGATGTGGCCGCCCATCGACATACTCATAGATCTCCTCAGGATCGATCGGGCGGACTTCTCTGAGATACTTTGCGGTATCAACAATCGTGCCTCGTTGTTCGGGGGTCATTCACTGCGTTTCGCCGAATCAACGGTCTCTCTGGCAGCGTGATACAGTCGCTCGAATTCGTCGGAATCAGCGTCTGCGAGTCGCTTGGCTGCTTCGGCCACCTCCTCGGCGCCCGTGAACGTCCGCTGGATATCCGCGTACACTCTCGGCGTCCCGTCGGTGACCTCTGCCAGGACATCGAGCAGGCCATCATAGACGGGTGTCCCGAACCCGGCCGGGATCTCGTCTGCGGCGAGTCCAAACGCCAACACCGCAGCGTGTGCTTTGGCCTGCACCGTTTCCATGGCGCGATCGTGCTCTGCTGGCGTGGTTTCGACGAGCACGTTACCCGCGGCTTCGAGATCCGACCGAAGTGCGTCGATCGTCGGTCCCCCACGTCCTTCCGCAATGGCGATCCGTCCCGGGGCATTCTCCGCGGCGAAAAGTGGGTGGAGACTAGCCTGTTCCACGTCGAACGCGGCCATCGCTTCGAGTGGATCGGTGATCATTCCGGCAAGGTCGAGGATCGCATCCGTGGCCAGCGGTGCATGTCGCTTGATTGCTTCCGACGTCGCGTCGATGGGAACGGCGACGACGACCGCGGTGAAGCGCTCAGCCGTGTCGAGCGGTACCGTTCGACCCCCAATCCTGTCAGCTGCATCGGCTGCCGTGGTTTCATCAACGTCGGCAAAGGCGAGGTCGGCCTCGACGGTCCGCCCGAACCAGCGGCCCATCTCTCCCGCACCGACGATCAGTACCTCCATCGATCCCGGCTACTCCTGCGTTTGGTAAAAGGGGTTCGTCTGTCGGGACAGTATCCGTCACACGTCCCGCAGTCGAGAGCCGTAATGATATGACGATTGTGGGTGCTCAATCTGCGGGTGCTGGATCCGAGAGGTCAGCAGTACCACGAGACCGCCAGATACCTTGGATGTATGCTCCAAGAAACATTCCACCGATCCCGAAGAGGATGGGGACGTTCCCGACGCCGAGACTGGCGTACGCAGCTCCGGGACACATCCCGGAGAGGCCCCATCCAACACCGAAGATCGAGCCACCGACGAGGACATTTCGATCCATCGTCCGTATCCGTCGTCCCAACGGTTGCCCGGTGAGCGGGGCAATTCGACCGCTACGTGAGCCGAATGCGAAAGCCACGCCGGCGACGACCGATGCCCCACCCATGACGAGGAGCAGCCCGAGGTCGTCGAGTGTCAGGAAGGAGAGTACTACCTCGGGACGGACCATTTGGCTGAGTGCGAGCCCGATCCCGAACACCACCCCTCCCCCAAGGATGAGCACCGCGATGACCGGATCACGTGGATCGACGCCGCGATTCGACCCCGTCACGGTAGTACCCCCGCGGCCTCAACGAGGTGGGCAGTCCCAATTGCGACTACCAGGAACGCCAGGACGTTCAGGATTGACGTCCCCGAAAGTGAGCCAACCCCGCAGATACCATGGCCCGAGGTACATCCTTTTCCAACGCGTGTGCCGATACCGACGAGGATGCCGCCCGCAAAAAGCCGCCACGGCTGAACCTGGGTCGTCCAGCCGAATCCACCTGTCGCGAGCGCGTAAACGAGCGCGCCGCCGACAATACCAGCAGTAAAGAGGACTCGCCAGTCGCGGGAGGCGCGATACCGGCGGAATCGCTCCACTCGTGAGGCGTAGGACAGTGTCGATTCCAGGAACGTACTTGCACCGGCGATCACTCCCGTCCCGGCGTATATCGCGGCGACAGCGATCCCGAGGAGGACACCGCCGGCCAGATAGTGGACCCACCCATTGGGGAATGCCCCTGCCAGTGTCGTTGGCAGTTCAATCATGGACGCAGGATATGTTCTGGAGGGGCTTAGCATGCCCCGTTCGAGCGGCCTGTGCCGGTATCTCCGACATACGTCGATTCACTCGGATTGTGTGATCAGTCTTCAACCACATCAACGAAACCAACCCTTCACCATCCAATCACAGAACGAGCGACTCGTGATAGTCGGTCAGATTCTCGTGGCCGTCCTCCGTGACGACGACGATGTCCTCGACACGTATCCCGCCGACAGCGGGATCATAGAGTCCTGGTTCGACGGTGATGACCATCCCCTCTTCGAGTGGTGGTCCCCCTGGTGCGAGCCTGGGACGTTCGTGGATATCGAGCCCGACGCCGTGTCCCGTCGAGTGGATGAACCCCGTTTCTGCCTGCGGGGTAGATCGGAGAGTGTCGAAGCCAGCCTCTTCGTAGACCGTGCATGCCGCATCGTGCACCGCCTCGCCAGTAACTCCCGCCTGGATAGAGGCAAGTGCTGCCTCTTTTGCCTCCCTGGTCAGTTCGTGACGGGTTCGAACTGCGTCCGAGGCCTCGCCCCGAACGAACGTGCGGGTCATGTCTGCGTGATATTTGGTCTCCTTGTCTTGGGGGAAAACGTCGATCACGATCGGTTCATGTGCCGGCAGGGGCCCACTCCCACGTTCGTGAGGATCCGCGCCCGATTCGCCCCCGGCAACGATCGTCTCGTTGAGTCCACAGCCGTGTCTGAGTAACGTGATCTCGATCTCCTCCTTTACCCGCTCAGCCGTGAGCGGTTCCTCCTCGTGGTAGAGCGTCCCATCACGGATCTCCGCCTCCCTCACCATCTCTTCCGCCGCCCGCAAGGCAGCCTCATTCGCCCGTTGCGTTGTTCGAATGTGCTCGATCTCGGCATCGGTCTTGCGCGCCCGGAGTTTCGCGAGTATCTCCATCCGGTCGGTCTGCACGTGAATGCCGTGTTCACGGAGGGCGTCGGCAGTTTCGAGTGGGAAACGCTTCGGCACGACGACCGCATCGACTCCCGCGGACGCGAGAAATGCTGCAATCATCCGTCCCCGGGCCTCGTCATCGCCGTATTCCTTCCGGAGATCGGCGAAATCATACGCGGAGTGTCGCTCGACGACGTCTGGTCTGTCAGCCTTCCGCGCCCGCCCGTACTCGAGTTCGGAGACGAGTAACCGGAGTTCCGCAGGGGTATACAGTGTGATGTACGGATCGGGGGCGTCGAATCCAGACAGGTAGCGCTGGTCCGCCTCTTCGGCGTCCGCATCGATCAGATATCCGTCAGCACCTTCCTCGGCGAGAGTGGCATCAAGGCGGTCGAGATTCATGTGACCGGTGACGGGACGGGGGATGAAAACCCTGGCGCGGATGTGTTGGAGCGGAGGTAGCGAGCTCTGGGAACCGGCAAACCCACGGGGGAAGGCCAGCACGCATACCCGTCTCCGTCCATCGACGCGACATGGATTCGCCGCCGCCCATCCACGAGCTTCACTTTACGGATGCGCCTGCCGTCGAGACTGTCCCTGGTCCGGAGTCACGGCGACTCCGTGATCACCAACGCGAAATCGAGAGTTCTGCGGTCCTCTATCCGACTGAGACGCCGATCGCCTTTCGTGAAGGTCGGGGAGCGACGCTCGAAGACGTCGACGGGAATCGCTATCTCGATTTCTTCGCCGGCATCGGCGTTCTGAACGTTGGCCACTCAAATCCGTATGTGACGTCAGCGATTACGGAGCAAACTGAGCGCCTCGCGCACTCACTCGATTTCCCGACCGAGGCCCGCCTCGACCTGATCGAGGCGCTCGACGAGATCGCACCCGGCGGACTCCCCGGGAATAATCGCGTGGTTTTCGGCGGCCCGACCGGAAGCGACGCGGTAGAAGCGACGATCAAACTCGCGAAGCACTACACCGGTAACGATGGGTTGATAGCATTCTATGGGTCGTTTCATGGCGAAACCGCTGGTGCATTTAGCCTGAGTGCCGATACCAAATACAAGCGGCCCTACACCCCTTTGCTCGCCGAGGTCGAACACGCCCAATATCCGTACCCGTTCCGCCAGGAGCTGTCACCGGAGGACGCGGTCGATGTCGCACTCGAGGAAGTGAAGACGCTCCTGTCGGATCGCTACGGCGCGATGGCCAACCCTGCTGGTGTCTGGGTCGAGCCAATTCAGGGCGAAGGTGGCGTCGTCGTCCCGCCTGCAGGCTTCCTCTCGGGTCTCCGCGATCTGTGTGACGACTACGGGGTCCCGCTCATCGTCGACGAAGTACAGACCGGTATGGGCCGGACGGGGGAGTGGTGGGCGTGTGAACACGCGGGGGTGACGCCCGACGCCGTTCCGATGGCCAAGGCTCTCGGTGCGGGTCTCCCCCTTTCCGCGACGATGTACCGGGAGGAGCTGGATACCTGGGGTCCCGGCGGGCACACGGGAACGTTTAGAGGGTATAACCCGGCGATGCGTGCGGCCGTGCGGGCGATCGAATACATTCGGGAATTCGATCTCCTCGACCACGCGACTGACCTCGGCGACTACATCGTGGCTCGGCTCCAGTCGATCGATAGCCCACTCATCGCGGACGTCCGGGGTCGGGGACTATTCATCGGCGCGGAACTCGTAGACGCCACCGGGAAACCGTCGGCCGCGGTGCTCTCGGACGTTCGACAACGCTGTCGGGAACACGGCGTCCTGGTCTGGGGCGGTGGTCGCGACGACAACGTCCTCCGGCTCCTTCCTCCCCTGGTGATGACCCACGAACAAGCGGAAGTCGGTCTTGACGTGATAACCGATGCGATTGCGGCCACCACGACCGCACGGACATCGGCCTGATCACGGACACGGTGTTCGGGATGGACCCGTCGGGTTCGTGGACGGGTATCACTTCTTCTCGGAGATACGGGGCCTGCCGACCGCGGTGTCACGGCAGCCCGTACTGCTGGCGAGTGTCACGTAACTCCGGAATTAGGTGACCGAATGTTTTCAATTTCTGGGAATTCACAGACGAACAGTAAGCTATTTCACCAATCAGTGTGAAGTATCGGCAAGGCGATGAGTGCAACACCATCGAACGTCGACGGCGATCGTGGATTGTCTTCCCAGGGACGGATGGTGAACTCGAACACACGCTCGTCGAGCGCGACGACGGTCGGACCGAGTGTACGGTCTTCCCGAGAGACTGTGACGACGAGGAGATCGTCACCCGCTGGATCACTGCCCACGAAGGGTCCTTCGTCAGCTTGGATTCCCAGCGCTAATAGTCCTCCTTTGCCGCCCTCCTTCCGGCGCAGATACCTCGTGAAATGACTGTCCGTCAGAGATGGGAGCCGCCATCCACCCAGAGCGTTTCGCCGGTGACGTAGTCGGCACCGTCGGACGCAAGGTAGAGGTAGGCGTCCTGGAGATCGTCGGGTCGGCCAGCCCTGGTCGGTGGCTCCCGGCCCTCACCAATCGAATCAGCCGCACGCGCTGACCAGCCGTCCGTGATCTCCGTCGCAATCGGGCCAGGGGCAACGGCGTTGACACGGATGTCATGACGGGCGAGTTCGAGGGCCGCACTCTGTGTGAGCATCTTCACCGCGCCTTTTGTCGTTGCGTAGTGCGAGTGATCCCAGGAGGCGCACTCGGCAGTCGTGGACGCCGTATTGACGATCGACCCTTCGACGCCTCTCTCGATCATGTCCAGTGCCGCGGCTTGGGTCCCGAAAAAGGCACCGCGTGCGTTAACGCCGTGGAGTGATTCGTACTCGTCAGGTGTGACGTCGAGGAAGGCTCGACTCACGTGAACGCCCGCATTGTTGATCATGACGTCGACCCCGCCGAACTCCCGAGCGGCATCAACGACTGACTCGATCTCCGCGACGTGTGAAACGTCGGTCTGGACGAAGGATGCCTGTCCGCCGCGTTCCTCGATCAATTCGTCCGTCGGAACGGTAGCATCGAGATCCTTTGGCTCCGTCCGTAGGTCTGCGTTGATGACTGTCGCGCCTGCGTCGCCGAACCCGAGCGCAATCGCCCGTCCGATCCCGCTCGATGCCCCCGTGATTATCACTGTTTCCCCCGAGAAATCCGCGTGGAGCGTTCCCATGGGTTCGGATGCAGGCCAGAAGCCAAAACCCTGGCGCCGTGGCACCGAACAGGGACAGCGACTGAATTCCCACTTGGTGAGGTTCGGACAACCCTTTTTCAGCTATCGTGCCGAATCGATAGCGGATGGCCGACCTCTCGGGACTATTCGACCCGTCTCGCGTGGCCGTCGTCGGCGCGACCGACCGGACGGGATCTGTCGGATACGCCCTGATGTCAAACCTGCTGGACAGCTTTCGTGGCGATGTCGTCCCTGTCAACCCGAATCGGGACGAGGTATTTGGGATACATTGTGTCCCCGACCTCTCCGCAGCTGGTGACGTAGACCTCGCGGTTGTGGCTGTTCCGCCGGAGGCGGCTCTCGACGTCGTCCGCGAAGCGGGTGAGTGTGGTATCAAGAACGTGGTCGTCGTCACCGCGGGCTTCGGTGAAACTGGTGGGGACGGGGCGAGGCGCGAAGCGGAACTCACGTCGATCGCAGACCAGTATGACCTCACCCTGGTCGGGCCGAACTCTCTCGGCGTGATGAGTACATCTGCGGGGATGAACGCGACATTCAGTCCCACAAACGCCCTCTCGGGATCGTTGTCGTTCATGAGCCAGTCTGGTGCGTTTATCACTGCAGTCGTGGACTGGGCAAACGAACAGGACATCGGGTTCAAGGACATCGTCTCACTCGGGAACAAGGCAGTGCTGGATGAGACGGACTTCGTTGATGCCTGGGGGGCCGACCAGGGAACAGACGTGATCCTCGGCTATCTCGAGAGCATCGAGGACGGGAGGGCGTTCGTCGAGCGGGCTCGTGACGTCACCCGGGACACACCGATCGTTCTCGTGAAATCGGGTCGGACTGATGCGGGAGCGCAGGCCGCGTCGTCACACACCGGGGCGATTGCCGGGTCCGAACGGGCGTATGAGGCCGGTCTCGAGAAGGCTGGCGTACTCAGGGCACATACCATCCAAGAGCTGTTCGACTCTGCGCGTGCACTCGCCGGCCAGCCCCTCCCCAATACCGATGGGGTCGCGATTGTGACGAACGCTGGAGGCCCCGGCGTGATGACCACTGATGCCATCGGCGATTCCACCCTCGAACTCGCTTCGTTCTCGGAGGGAACGATCGAAGCACTCACCGAGCAGCTACCTGCGGAGGCGAACGTCTACAATCCCGTCGATGTGATCGGCGATGCGGACGTGGATCGGTTTGGGACTGCACTCGAGACAGTGCTTTCAGATCCGCATGTTGGAGCTGTAGTCGCGCTCGCTTGTCCCACTGCAGTTCTCTCGTATGCGGACCTCGCAGAGTTGATCGTAGCGCAGCGCGAGCACCACGAGAAACCGGTCGTGTCCTGTCTCATGGGCGGTACCAGAACTGATGGACCCGCTGGAATTCTCCGGGAGGCCGGCATTCCGAACTACTTCGATCCCGCCAGGGCGATCGGGAGCCTCGACGCGCTCGCCTCCTATCGGGAGATCCGTGAACACCAGCCAGGCGATCCCCCGTCATTCGAGGTGGATCGGGAACGGGCGAATGCAGTACTGACACAGGCGACGCAACGCGGTGATTCCAGGGTCGGCGTGGAGGCGATGGACCTCCTCACCGCCTACGGCATCCCTACACCAGCCGGGGAGATCGTCGATAGTCCCGACGCCGCAGTCGACGCCGCCGAGAAACTCGACGGCCCGGTCGTACTGAAAATCGTGAGTCCAGATATCCTCCATAAATCCGACATTGGGGGCGTTAAAGTCGGCGTCGAACCCGACAACGTCGCCGACGCCTACGAGGACCTCGAGACACGGGCCCGGAACTACCAGCCTGGGGCGACGATCCGTGGCGTCCAGGTACAGGAGCTTGTCGACCTCGAGGGGGGAACCGAGACCATCGTCGGGTCGATACGCGACCCACAATTCGGGCCACTCGTCCTCTTCGGCCTCGGGGGTATCTTTGTCGAAGTGTTAGAGGACACGGCAGTGCGACTCGCACCCGTCTCGCGACCCGACGCGAAGGCAATGACGCGGGAACTCGACTCGGCGCCACTTCTGCGGGGCACGAGGGGACGAGACCCGGTCGACGTAGATGCTATCGTGGAGACGATCGGACGACTCTCCCAGCTCGTCACCGATTTTCCCGCGATCCTGGAGATAGACGTCAATCCCTTGGTGGCGACACCCGACGGCGTCCAGGCCGTCGATATCCGTCTCACCGTCGACCCGGAGGAACTATGACCACGAACCAAGACACCGACGAGACCACTGACGCGAACGATACGACCGATAGCGCCGAAACCGACGGGCCGAAGACGATCCTTGTTGCGGCGACCGAGGAGAGTTCCGGGAAGACCGCAATCGCGCTAGCGCTCGGCAAGCTCGCCCAGGACCGCGGCCAGACAGTGGGCTATATGAAGCCGAAGGGAACCCGACTCGAATCGAGCACCGGCAAAACGCTGGATACGGACCCGATTCTCGCCCAAGAGGTGCTGGGAATCGATGCCGACATCGCAACGCTTGAGCCGGTCGTCTATTCGCCGACGTTCGTCGAGGGAGCCATACGTCGGCAGGACGATCCAGACGATCTCCAGGATTCGATCCGAACCAGTTTCGACTCGCTCTCGGCGGACCGGGACCTCATGATCGTGGAGGGGGGCGGCACCCTCACGACGGGAGGGATCGTTGACCTGACTGATCCTGCGATTGCAGCACTCCTCGACGCCGAGGTCCTCTTGGTGGTCAGCTATACGCAGCCGCGAGATCTCGACGGGGTCCTCGGTGCAGTGGACACTATCGGAGAGCAACTCGCGGGTGTCATCTTCAACAGGGTTCCCGATAGTGTCTATGACTCGCTCGAGAGTGACGTCGTACCGTTTCTCGAGAGCCGGGGTGTCCCGGTCCTCGGGGTGATCCCTCGCGTGGCGGAGCTTTCCGGGCTCACCGTCGCCCAGTTAGCGTCGGAATTGGGTGCCGAGGTCGTGACGGATGCCCCAACGGACGAACTGGTCGAGCGCTTCCTGGTCGGCGCGATGGGCCCCGACGAAGCACTTCGGCACTTCCGCCGGGCACACGCCGCAGCCGTCGTTACGGGAGGCGATCGGTCGGAAATTCACACGGCTGCGCTCGAGGCACCCGGCGTGAAATGTCTCGTACTGACGGGTGGATTGCACCCGCCTGCAGCGGTGCTCGGCCGGGCCGAGGAACGAAACGTCCCGATCCTGGTCGTCCAGTCGGACACACTATCGACGGTGGAACGGCTCGACGCAATTATCGGGGGAGGTCGGACCAGGGACGAGACGACCGTCGAGCGGATGCAGGAACTCCTCTTCGAATACGCGAACGTCGAAGAACTCCTCGACGAGGCGTGAGCTGGGTTCTCGGTTACTGGGCTCGGATCCGCTCAAAGGTCGTGATGTCGATCCCCCGCGCGTGGGCTGCGTCGACAACGAACTCGATACGGTCTGCAGGAACTGTCTCCCAGGCGCTGTGTCCGGCCAACACACCAATCCCGCCTTCCCTGGAAACGTAGTCGAGATAGGTCTCGATTTCGACCTCGGTCAAAGCATCTGTTTCGAGATAGTACCGTCGGAGGGAGGTCAATGGTGTTCCTGCCGGATTCGGGATCGATCTGACAGCGGCATTTGGCAGCGCATCGTAGTGGTCTTCGATGAGCGACCACGCACGGGCGTCGACGGCGTCGTATGGAAGGACGAACGTCGAGGGATCGAATCCGATGTCGTCGAAGGCGTCTTGCACCGCGACGATCTCGTCACGTAGCGTGCCCACTGTCGGCCGGAGCACGGTGTCAGCAGCCGCGAAGCTTTCCTCTAGGGGTGACTCCAGATCGACGAACGGGCGGTCAGTCGTTCCCTTCCCGGCGAGTTCTTGGACCTCGTCGTGAGTTCCGTCCGTTATCTCGAACTGGTCACCGGGATAGACACCGTGATCGCCCTCGGGAAAGACGTGGTCGCTGTCGAGAATCAACCGGTCATCGCCGGAAGCTGCGTCCCGTGCGAGTCGGTGCGCCTGCAGATACCGGTGGCGGCTTCCATGTGCAGCAACCTCCCAGCCGTGATCGTCGAGCTCCTGGAGGCGGTCGGCGGAGAGGTGAGAATCTGTCCCGAGCCACTCGGGGACGATTGCCAGGCAGGCCGGGACTCCAGCAGCGTCAAGTACGGGTCGAACCGTCTCGTCGTCCGTCGTGTACCCATCGTCGAATACCAGAACGAGTGCTCCGTCACTGGTCATGCGTGTCGGTGACCGGGGGGCAAGAAAAGCCTTCGCGGCGACGGTGATGGACGCGCACAGATAGGACAACGAAACGAGGTGAACGCCGTCACTGAACGGATGGGACGATCCGAACCCGTGTCGGAAACAGGCGTTGCATGCAGTGAGAAGACAATATCTATATCCCTGGCCTTGGACACTATGACGTACGGCATCTCGATGTACGACGTCGGTGACTCCCTTCCGATTAACGAGATCGAGCCGGGAACCTACGTGCTCGCGGGTCCGGCAATGTCCGGCAAGTACGATCTCTTGCTCGATATTATCGTGGATGGACTTACCCAGGACGAGGGATCTTTATTCGTTTCCACAAACGACGACGCGGAATCTATCTTCGAGGGCATTCAGGATCGCTACGATCAATCGTTGGACCTCCTGCGGATGGTCGACTGTGTCTCGGAACGACAGATGGGGCATGGACAATTTCCGCAGGAACGAGTCGAGTACGTCAATTCTCCGGCTGACCTGACGGGGCTGGGCATCGACGTGTCCGAACAGCTCCGGCAGTTCGCTGAGGGCGAGGTCCAACTCACACGGATTGCGTTCCATTCGGTCTCGACGCTTCTGATGTACTCCGAGCTGGAGACGGTATTTCGCTTCTTGCATGTGCTTACCGGCCGTGTCGATAGCGTCGATGGCCTCGGCTTCTTCTCACTCGATCCAACTACTCACGACGAGGGTGACGTCAACACCATCAAGCAACTGTTCGATGGCATGGTCGAAGTCCGGAGCGTGAACACTGGTCGGCAGGTTCGGTTTGTCGGGATCGAAGGCGCGCCTGAAGGCTGGATCGACCACTCGTAGGTATCCCCCGGGGGAATCCACACCTGCTTCGGGCGGATTCCTGTGACCGTCGAGAGCTGTCGAGATGAGTGATTGGATTAGTGGGTGACGTGTTCTCGCCACTCCATGTATCGGGCAGTTCGTTGCGGTAGCAAGCCGTCGTCCGTTTCATCTCTAGACGGCAGCCACTGCTATCCATCCATCCATCCCGTCCGACGGGACGAGTCTCAGCTATTCCCTACGTGGTTGAACGGGAATGGCCTACCGTAGAATAGAAACAGTTCCGCTAACCGGCGGGGCGAAATAAGATGTAACAACTAGTTTTTCGATTCTTGAATGTTTTAAGAATCCCCAATCTCCGAAATTTCGCACAAGAAAGACCGATCCTCGCTAAAATAGGTGATCGAGGAGATTCCTCTGAGATATATCAAATTACTCACCGTTATAGGTTGCCATTTGTTCTAAAAACCGGAATTGTTACATTTATAATGAAAAAATATAATATCAAGGGAAATGCTATTGTTGTATGGGTTCACAATCCATCGGGTCAATCAACAGGCGACGGTTTCTGAAGAATGCTACTAGAATACTGACAAGCATTGCTACGGTCCCCGGGATCTCAATCCAGGATTAATTATGCAGACGATTGAGCGTACTACGGTGTTCGTGTTGGTGAAGTAAGTAGTATCTATGGACCCCCATTCGAACCAAACTACCACTAGTCAGCCTCAGTGGATGATCCTCGGCCTCACCGGGAGTGGCCTCGCCGGCGTCGTCCTTGGCACCTGGCTCCCGTGGATTGACTTCACGGGTGCCCCGCCGTTGGATCTCCTCGACTGGTTCCTCTACCGCCACGGCGGACCGGACCTTCCCTTACTCGGCTTCGTTGCCCTCGGACTGGCTGTCTCCCTAGCTGTGTCGCTGGCAGGATACCGACGGATCGCCGGATTGCTCACGGCGGTGACGGGCGTAATCACGATGGCAGCGACTCTCGAACTAGTCGTGTCGTTCGCCGGGCGGGACGGGACAGTCGTCATGAGCACGTGGGGGATCGACACGGCCACACGGACGTGGGCGTTTGTCGGCCCCGGCGTCTACGTGACTCTTGGCGGCGGGGCGTTACTACTCGTGGGCGGCGTGCTCTATGGCACACTCGCTGGGCTCCCATCGAAACACGCACCAGGCGAAATCGCGTCGCCGAGGTCGCGTACCGGTCCAGCAGCGACGAGCGTGACCGTTCTCCTCGTGCTCGGGGTGCTCTGTGTCGCTCTCGGATCCTGGCTCGGTGGGCTCGTTCTGGTTGACGGAAGTCGGACGAGTATCACTGGGACAGGGGTCGGAATCTCGCAATTCGACGGCCTCGTTCTCGGGATAGCGGGAGGATCCGCACTCCTGTCACTCGGCATCCTGTACTGGACCGATCGTCGTTCCCTCGGGTCGCTGCTATCGTTTGTGGGGGGATTCTCGGCGATCGGACTACCGATCGTGCACTTCGTACAGGATACCGGACTCGATTCCCATGGCGGCGACGTCGTCGCTCCTGGCCTCTACGTCACGCTCTTCGGCGGGTTCCTGCTCCTCGTCGCGAGCGCTCTCGCGTCTTTCCCGGACGGGTATCGGCATCGGACGCCTGCTACCCAGGACGGTTCGATGTTCGAGCGTTCGTCGTGGCACGACTGGCCCGTAGAGTACGGATTGGTCGTCGCAGTCGGCGTCGGTCTGGTCGTGCTCGCCACCCGACTACACTGGCTCGTGCCGATCCCAATCCCCGAGATCCGTAACAAGGCTCCGATGATGGCTCCGTGGATGAACGTCGGTTTCATCGGATCGAACGGTCTGCTGCTCGGTGTCGTCGTCGCGGGGGCTCTGTTCGCGGTCATCGGTCTCGCGCTCGGCCGGTTCAGATCGTCCGGGTACGCGCTCTCTCTGGTGGGCGGCTTCGCCCTGGGGCAGACCCTCTGGCGACTGGCGTCGACTGTCGGCACGGACGGCATCGAGAATGCCGCGTACGTCGTTGGGCCTGGGGCCTACCTAGCTATGGGCGGTGGTGGCCTGTTGCTCGCGTGTGGAATGATCGTCTCTGCCGAGGACCTGCCCCCTCCGACGACCGTGCGCAGTGACGATTCGGTCGACCCCGATACTCGATCGGGCGACGCTACTGCTGGCAGCGAGTAAGCGGACGTCAGTTCCACCGGATCGATCGACGTGTTCGGAGTGGGGGCATGCCTACGCTCGTTGTCGGTGGCGTTCGCGGGCGGACTCAGTCCGCGCTACTCACGGCCTCCGACTCGTCGATCACGAGCACACGCAGGTCGTTCACGTTCGTGCCGGTGCGACCAGTCATAACGAGCGCGTCCCGATCCTCGAGATACGGATGCACGTTGTTTTCCTCGAGTGCCGCACGGGCCGCAGCCGGATCGTCGACCGTCTCCGAATCGACGAGAGCGCCCGCGGCATCTGTTGCTCCGTCGGCTCCGTCGGTATCCACTGCTGCCAGTACACTCCCGTCTGGAAGTTCGAGTCCTGCGGCGAGTGCGAACTCCTGGTTCGGCCCACCACGACCATCCCCCGTGACATTAACGGTCGTTTCTCCCCCGGAGATCACGACTGCTGGTGGCTCGATCGGGTTTCCGGAGGCCAGACACTCCTCAGCGATGGCGATGTGCGACAGTGCCGCGTCTCGTGCGTCACCTCGGATTCGGGTGGACAGGAGTAGTTCCTCGTATCCTCGCTCACGGGCTTCCTGCCGTGCAGCGTCGACCGCGGTGAAGTTCGTCGCGAGCACGTGGTTATCGACCCGATCGAAGCGGTCGTCGTCCGGTCCAGGTGTCTCGGCTATCTCCCCTGCGATTCCCCGCTTGAGTCGATCACGGATTGTCGTAGGAGCATCGACATCGTATGCCTCGAGGACGGCGAGTGCGTCGGCAAACGTCGAAGAATCCGGGGCGGTCGGCCCGGAGGCGATCACGTCGAGGTCGTCGCCGACGACATCGCTGAACGCGAGTCCAACGACCCTCGCCGGTGCAGCCGCAGCAGCAAGGCCGCCGCCTTTGATCTCGGAACAGTGCTTGCGGACTGCGTTGATCTCGTGGATATCTGCGCCGCTTGCGAGCAACGCGTCCGTCACTGTCTGGAGGTCGTCCAACGTGATACCGTCCGCCGGTGCGGGGAGAAGGGCACTCCCGCCCCCAGTGAGAATCGCGAGGACGAGCGTCGTCTCCCCTGCGCTCGAGGCGAGATCCAGCACCTGCGCTGCACCGTCTACGCCCCGGTCACTCGGGATGGGGTGATCCCCTTCACGGACTCGAACACTCGAGGTCTCCACTGGATCGTTTGTCACGACGACTCCTCGAGTGAGACGATCCCCCAGGAGTGTCTCGAGCGTGGCCGCAACCTGTCCAGCTGCCTTGCCACCACCGAGTACGACGATGTCATCGAAGGCGGTGAGCTGGTAGGTGGACTCGAGTATGGTCAGGGTGTCGTCGTCGACGCCAATCGACGCTCGAATCACAGTTCGTGGATGGGCAGCGTGGATCCCCGCGTCGAGACAGGCAAGCGCGGTCTTCCGGGCTGGTGATTCACCCAGTTCGTCGACGTTCTCGATCTTCGACCCCGACGTCATTCAGTCCGGCTACCGGCTTCTCGCGCTTAAAGGCGCCGACGGATTGTGCAGACGTTACCAGTGTCGCTGGAGCGTGGCGAAGATCACGCCGAGGACCACGCCGTAGAGCGCATGCCAGAGAAGCGTGGGGCCGGTGATGTTTGGGAGCGGGGGCGACTCGGCGAATCCGACGAATCCGAGCCACATCGGCATGACGATCCCTGCACCGACGACTGCGAGAACCGATCCGTATACGATCCCGGCGAGCGCGGTCATCCGTGGCCGTTCTCCGATCCTTGCCAGCCCGGGGTCGGTCATCACTGCGGCGAACACGAGTCCGAATAGCACCCCGTGAACAAGGTGAGCGATCCATCCGGCGACGAGATCACCCTCGAGCCCGTAGAGACCAGGGATCGCATCGCGTAGCACGTCGATTTGGGTTGCGCTCATGAGGAGTCCCATGGCTACCGCAGCGATTAATCCAGCCACTGCACCGTGGCGCCAGGCCAGCGTCGACTCGAATGGATCGACCTCGGCGATTTCTTCATTATCTTTCGTTGAGGTTCTGGCCATATCTGTGCCAAGGGATGCCACACCAATAAAGCCATTTGTGGCCATCCCTCGGACCTGCTACCGATGAGGGTTCCTGCGGAAAGGACGGGCCGCCCTTTGATGGTTACTCGAGATCATGCGGATCCACATCGTATTGACTCCTTGCGGCGTCGGCGGTGAGCAATCCGAGGCGGAGGTCACGCGCGATAGCCTCCACGGTTCGATCGTCTGGCTCCCCAAACCCACCACCACCTGGTGTCCGCAGGCTGACAACGTCGCCGGATTCGAGGTCGTGTGTCGCCTTCGGATCGAGTCGGTGAGTCTGTCCATCCCGGAAGCGGTAGTCCTCGCCCGTCGCTCCCGAGTTGCCACCGGCAATACCGTACGGTGGATGCCGGCGGCGGTCCGCGAGTACGCTACAGATCACGTCGGTGCGGACTTCGATGTCCCGTCGGAGCCCAAGTCCACCTCGAAATTCGCCCGCGCCACCGGAATCGGGGCGAAGCTCGTATCGTCGCACCCGAAGCGGGTATGCCGTCTCGAGCACCTCCGCGGGCGTGTTCCTCGTATTGCTCATGTGGACGTGGACAGCGTCCATGCCATCCCCCGATGCCCGTCCACCGAACCCTCCCGCTTGCGTCTCGTAAAACGCGAAGGGGTCACCGTCACGTGGATCGATCCCGCCAATAGTGAGGTTATTCATCGTTCCTTGTCCCGCAGCTACTGCGTGCTCGGGGACAACCGCCGCGAGGGCGCCCAGGACGACGTCCACGACACGCTGGGAAACTTCGAGATTGCCCCCGACGACTGCGGCCGGGGGCTCAGCAGTGACGATCGTTCCGCGCGGCGCGAGGATATCTATCGGCCGGTAGCACCCGGCGTTCGGGGGGATGGCGGGATCGGTGACACACCGGAGGGCGTAGTACGTCGCTGACGTCGTCACCGCTATCGGGGCGTTGATGGCTCCCCGGACCTGGTCCGCTGTCCCCGTGAAATCAACGTCTATCGTTTCGTCTGTGACCGCAACCTCGACCGCGATCTGGAGATCTTTGTTCCCGTGTCCATCACCGTCGAGCACATCGTTGAATGTGT
>CAZEDI010000019.1:0-15678 GCA_964510865.1 uncultured Halobacteriales archaeon | reverse complement strand
GATCGCCGCCCGCATTCGAGACGCAGCATAGTCCTGAATCGCCGCGAACGCGTCGGTCAGCGTTGGGCGGCCAAACCGATCGAGGAGTCCAGCGACGCGCTGCTGTGCTGTCTGATTGGCGGCGTGTTGCGCCCGGAGGTCACCGCGTCGCTCCGCGGGGGTTCGAACATTTGTCAGAAGCAGGTTTTCGACAGCGTCGTTCAGTTCCCCCGCCTCGTAGAGCTTTACCGGGGGGATCCGAAGTCCCTCCCCGTAGATCTCGGTCGAGTCTGCCGAGATGCTCCCAGCCGCAGTCCCTCCGATGTCGGCGTGGTGGGCGCGGTTTGCAGCAAAGGCAACGAGGTCACCCGCGACGAATATCGGGGCGACGAGGGTAAGGTCGGGGAGATGCGCGCCACCGTGGAATGGGTCGTTACTGAGGATCGCATCGCCGGCCTGGAGTGTCTCGACGGGGAAGGCATCGAGCGCAGCCGCGACCGAATGGGGCATCGCACCGAGGTGGACTGGGATGTTCTCGGCTTGTGCGACCATTCGACCCTCGGCGTCGAACATCGCACACGAGCAATCCCGCCGGTCGGTAATGTTGGGGGAGTAGGCCGTGCGGACGAGTGTGGCATTCATCTCTTCGGCCACCGCCATAGCCGCATTGCGCACGACTTCTAGTGTGACCGCGTCGATCGAAGCGTCCGAACTCATGGATCCACCTCTACCGCAATGTTCCCGAACTCGTCCATTTCGGCCGTCGCGCCGGGCGGTACCACGAGCGTGCTCTCCGATCCTTCGATCACTGCGGGCCCCTCGAAGCCGTCCTGTACCGGGAGTTTCCCGCGGGCATACACGGCCGCGTCCTGTGTGCTCGAATCGAATCTGACGGGACGGGTCTCGAGGTGTGCGTCTGCCAGTGTCGATTCCGATCGTTCGACGTGTAATTCGGGTGGCTCAACATGCCCCCGGGCTCGCACCCTCACTGCGACGAGTTCGATGTCCTCATCACGACTGGCGTGACCGTATCGTCGCTCGTGAGCCTCGTGGAATCGATCGACGATGACCGCTCGCGTGTCTGCGTCGAACGGATCGGGTGCAGGGACTGTCAGATCGAACGTTTGTCCGGTGTATCGGACGTCGAGGGAACGGTCGAAGGTGTGTCGCTCCGGGGGTATCCCTTCGCTAGCGAGTCTCTCCCGTCCCTGGTTCTCGAACTCTTCGAACAGTCGTTCGACGGTAGGGACTTCGACGTGGTCCCAGTCGCGAACACGGGTAGCGCTGTAGTCGTAGACGACGTCACTGGCGAGCAGACCGAGCGCTGAAAGCGTCCCTGCTGCCCGGGGGACGAGTACCCTGGGAACGTCCAGGGCGTCCGCGAGTTCGACAGCATGTAACGGTCCTGCCCCACCAAAGGCAACGAGTCCGAGCTCGCGTGGGTCGTGTCCCCGTTCGATCGAGACCACCCGGAGGGAGCGTTCCATTGTCGCGTTTGCAACCGCAAGAATACCCGCAGCCGCGTCCTCGACGCTCGTCTCCAACGGATCCGCGACGTGTCTCGCGATCCCCTTTCGCACAGTGTCCTCGTCGGGTTCGAATTCTGCATCGAAGCGTCCGGGGTCGAGTCGACCGAGTACAAAGTGGGCGTCCGTTACGGTCGGCTGGGTTCCACCCCTTCCATAGCAGATCGGGCCGGGATCTGCACCCGCGGATGCAGGCCCGACGTGCAGGGCCCCACCGTCGTCGACTCGGGCGATCGAACCACCGCCCGAGCCAACAGTGTGTATGTCGACCATCGGCAACTGGACCGGATAGTCGCCGACTGTGACGCCCGTAGATATCGAGGGTTCGCCCCCTTGGACGAGAGAGGCGTCACAGGACGTTCCACCCATGTCCATAGTCACGACGTCGCCAAACCCTGCCAATTCTGCCACGAAGCGTGCACCCTGGACCCCTGCCGCAGGACCCGAGAGCAGGGTTCGTACCGGGTGTTCTCGAGCAGTCGTCACTGACATGGACCCACCGTTCGAACCCATCACCTGCATCCCGACGTCGACTCCGAGGTCGGCGAGCCGATGATCGAGTGCACCGAGGTACTGTTCCATCACGGGCCGAAGTGCTGCGTCGAGTGTTGTCGCTACAGTCCGCTCGTACTCTCGGATCTCCGGGAGGACCTCACTTGAGCGAGACACGGGGAGACCGGTTTCCGCTGTGACGATCTCCGCGACGCGTTGTTCGTGGTCGTCGTTCTCGAACGAGAACAGGAGTGAAACGGCGACGCTGTCGACCTCCTCGGAGAGGGAATCTATGGCATCATAGACGGACGACTCGTCGAGCTCGGTGAGCACGGAGCCTCGTTCGTCGAGTCGCTCATCGACCTCGACCCGTCTGTCACGTGGTACGATCGGCTCCGGCTTCGTGGCATGCAGATCGTACAGGCTCGGTCGGTCCTGCCGACCGATCTCGAGTGCATCGCGAAAGCCTGCGGTCGTTAGGAGGGCGGTCGTCGCCCATTCACGCTCGAGCACGGCATTGGTCGCAACGGTCGTCCCGTGGGCGAGAGACGACATGGCGGCAGGATCGATTTCCCGCTCGGTACACGCGGTCTCGACCCCGTTTGACACTCCGACGTCCGGGGCGTCGGGCGTCGAGGAAACCTTCGTGACGGATAGCTTGCCGTCGACGGTAACGACGACGTCGGTGAAGGTCCCCCCGACATCGACACCCAATCTCGCATCGGCTGTCACGTTCCATGCCACGCACGGCGGGCACAAGAACGTGGTGCGCCCGTGCAAATCCTGCCGGCCACCCGACGTACTGTCAGACCTGGCCGAACCTCGGGCCGCCAGTCCTTTTGGGCATGGTCCTCTTTTCACGACACATGTCCGGCTACAACACAATCGCGTACAACGAGGTGGATCCTGTTTCCGATGGACTCCACTTCCTTCGTGATCCACTCGAGTGCGAACAGCTCGGTATCTCGGTTCTCGAATGCCCCCCAGGGTGGACAGGCATGGAGCACGACCATGCAGCGGATGGACAGGAGGAGGTGTACCTCCTCGTGGAGGGTGAGGCAACGGTCATCGTCGAAGGCGAGGAGGTGAACCTGGACGCGGGTGAGGCTCTCAGGCTCGATCCGGGCGCGACCCGGCAGATCGAGAACGGTGACGCGGAGAGTACGTTCGTGCTCGCGGGCGCGCCCTGAGTCCCGTCACAAGTTCGAGTTCAAGGACCCGCCGTCCACGGGGATTGCGGCCCCATTGACGAAACCTGCACGCGGTGAGGAGAGGAACGCAACGACGTCGCCGAGTTCCATCGGGTCCCCCAACCTGTTGAGCGGAATATCCGCCCCCCAGTCGGCTCGTCCCTCCTCGTAAGACTCGTACTCGCCGCGGTCGAGTGCTTCCTCGATGAGGTCGTCGATGCGTGACGTTGCGTGGATCCCCGGGAGGACGGCGTTCGCCCGGACCTCGGGTGCAAACTCAGAAGAGAGCGTTTTTTCCAGCCCGATCACGCTCATTCGCACGGAGTTCGAGAGGACGAGCGAGTCGATAGCTTCCTTCACACTGCGAGAGGTGATGGTGACGATCGTTCCCCCATCGTCTGCGCGTAGGTGCGGGGCCGCCTCACGGGCCATTCGGACGACACTCATGACGAGGAGGTCGAATGCCTCCTGCCAGTCCGCATCGTCCATCTCGAGGAATGCTCCGCTCGGAGGTCCCCCTGCGGAGGTCACGAGGTGGTCGAGTCCCCCGAACTCGTCTACCGTGGTATCCACGAGCGCGCGCGTCTCGTCCGGGTCTGTGATGTCGGCAGGTTGCGCGATCACCTCTCCCGTCGCGACGTCTCTGATCTCGTCGGCGGCAGCATCGAGCCGCCCCTCGTCACGACCGTTCACGACGACGTTCGCTCCTTCTCGTGCCAGGGCCATCGCTGAGGCCTTGCCCAGGCCACTGGAAGATGCTGACACGAGCGCTGCATTACCGTCGATGTCTAGATCCATACGGACCAGTGACAACGCACGTCCTAAATTGATTGCTTCTCGGAACTCCACGTACTCGAGACGTGATTCACCATGCGAGGTGGGCCGAGGACGTTCTAGGTTCACGCACACACGAGGTCGATGTAGTGGTACGTTCCCCGCCCGAGATCCCGATCGACCCGATTACCGGTCTCGAATGCGACTGTCTCATCGAAGATCGGTCCGTCGTACACGAACGTGTGAAACTCCCCGTTCTCCCCACACGGATCAACCTCGTCTGGCATGTCCTCGAGAAGGGATTCTGAAAGATCGCAGCCGAGGACTGATGGATCGAGTACAGCACCGTCAACGCAGACGAGTGTCGCACGAAACCCTGCATCCAGTAACGCTGTGATCATGTCGTCGGTGTCACGGCCCCAGAGTGGCCAGTTTCCAGAGAAGTCTGTCCTCGATAGATTCTCCTCCCGATAGGCCCTAACGTCCTCCAGGTGGAGATCCGCAAACACGATTTCGTCGACACCGCCATTCGCATAGTCCGACACCGTTGCTGCCATCCGCTCCTCGTAGATTTCATTGCCAGCGCCGTCAGGGATGTCGACGTATCGGATCGGGAGGCCGATCGATTTCGCCTGTCGATCATACAGCTGACGGCGGACACCGTGCATCGTGGACCGGTCGCGGTCCTCGTTTATGGTCGTGAGGAGTTCCACGACAGTCGTATGGTGGGTCTGTTGGAGCTCGTACAGCGCCATGGCTGCATCCTTGCCCCCGCTCCAGGAGAGGACGACATCGGTCATCTGCCCGTCGTTCGCCCCGCGTCTGGAGAAACGTTGCGAAACCCACGACGGCATCTTTTTGGCGCTCCCTCGTCCACTCCGGAGCATGGTGCGATACGACGTAGCGGTCGTGGGGGGCGGCGTCGTCGGGTGTTCGACCGCGATGCACCTCGCGAAGCGGTCCGATCTCGACATCTGTCTGCTGGAGAAGGAACACCATCTAGCCCAGCACCAAAGCGGCCGCAACTCCGGGGTGCTCCACCCCGGCTTCAACTATCCACCTGACTCCCGCAAGGCCGAATTCGCGACCGAGGGAACCCGCCGTCTGAAAGCGTTCGCCCGGGAGCATTCGGTACCCCTCGAGGAAGTCGGTGTCGTCGTCGTGGCGACCACGACGGAGGAAGAACGACGACTCGATGCGCTCGAGGATCAGGCAGTGGCGAACGGTGTCGAGGCCCGGATCGTCGGGCCTGACCGACTCCAGGAGTTGGAGCCACACGCTACTGGTCTGGCGGCACTGCACTGCCCCGAAGCGGCTTCGATCGACTCACAGCAGTACGTCCATGCATTGGCGAAGGTCGGGAAGAATCAGGGGGTCGACTTCTACCTTGGCCATCGGGTCGAGGGCGTTGACCCGGGGAATCCATGTCATCGAATCGAGACGAGCGGGGGACCGATCGACGCCGAGTACCTCGTGAACTGTGCAGGCGTCTATGCGGACCGGATCGCTGCGGAGCTGGGCGTGGGGGATGACTACCAAGTCATACCGTTCCGGGGCGAGTACTATGAAGTCGTGCCGGACAGACGCGATCTCTGTACGTCCATGATCTATCCCACACCGGATCCCGAATTGCCGTTCCTCGGCGTACATTTCACCCGACGGGCCGACGGCAAAGTGATCGTAGGGCCGAATGCCGTCCTCGCCTTCGGTCGAGAAGCATACCGGAACACCGAGTTCGATCTGTCCGAGCTCGCAGGGACGCTCGCGTACGGAGGCTTCTGGCGGATGCTCGCCAGTCGGAAGATGCTCTCGGTTGCATGGAACGAGCTGAACAAGTCGTATCGCAAGGATCGATTCGTCGAGGCAGCACGACGTCTGGTCCCCGAGGTCCGTTCGGCTGACTTCAGGAAGAGTTACGCGGGAATACGGGCCCAACTCGTGACCGGTGATGGACTGCTCGTCAAGGATCCCGTCTTCGAGCCTGGTCCTGATTCGTTACACGTGCTCAATGCCGTTTCCCCCGGGCTGACCTCGTCCCTCCCATTCGGCGATCACCTCGCCGAGCGCGTCCTCGAGGACGTAGGAGGGTAGCCTCGCCCATCAGGGTGGGAAGGATATCATCCTGCTTCCCCGTTGCCGGCGCACCAAGCTACAAGCCCATGTGGGTTGTTGACGCGGACATGGAGTATACGACACTCGGAGAGACGGGCATGACTGTCAGTCGGATCTGCCTCGGGTGCATGAGCTTCGGCTCGGGTCGCGAGTGGATGTTGGATCCCGACGAATCACGAGAGATCATCGAACGTGCACTCGAGCTCGGGGTCACTTTCTTCGATACAGCAAACGTCTACTCGACCGGCGAGTCCGAGGAGATCCTGGGCGACGTCATTGCCGACTATGACCGAGACGAGCTGGTGATCGCGACGAAGGTATACGGCTCAATGGACGAAGAGAATCCGAACGCTCAGGGGCTCTCACGGAAAGCAATCGAGCAGGAAGTATCGAACAGCCTCGACCGGTTGGGAATCGATACGATCGACCTCTATCAGACCCACCGCTGGGATTACGACACCCCGATCGAGGAGACGCTCCGGACACTCGACGATGTGGTTCGGCGAAATCAGGTGCGATACGTCGGCACGTCGTCGATGTGGGCACATCAGTTTGCAGATGCCCTGCATACGAGCGAGTTATTCGGTCTCGAGCGATTCGTCACGATGCAGAATCATTACAACCTCGCCTATCGCGAGGAGGAGCGCGAGATGTTGCCACTTTGTGCTCGCGAGGGGATCGGCGTGATTCCGTGGAGTCCCCTGGCGCGTGGATACCTGGCACGGCCCCACGAGGAGCTCGACGCGACGACGCGCGGGGAGACAGACGATTATGCACGCCAGCACCCGTACAGAGATAACGGCGGACAGGAGATCAACGCACGCGTTCAAGAATTGGCGACGGAGAAGGATCGAACGATGGCGCAGATCTCGCTCGCCTGGCTTCTCCACCAGGATGTCGTCGACGCCCCGATCGTCGGAACGACGAGCATCGACCATCTCGAGGAAGCTGTCGACGCCCTCGACGTCGAGCTGAGCGATGACGAACTATCGTACCTCGAAGAGCCGTACGAGCCTGTCCAGGTGTCGGGCCACGAGTAAGAATCCGCATCCTTCTCAGACGTGGGAGCGTAACCTTCCCGGGTTGACGCAGGATGCTCGGTATCAGTCAACCGACGTGAGGTAGACCGCGATCGCAGCAAATGCGATGCCCATGATCTTGCGGGCGGTTAGCGATTCTTCGAGGAAGAGAATACCGATGATCGAGGAGGTTACAATGAACATGCCGAATATCGGGACAACGACGCTCACCGGTCCTTGGGAGAGCGCTCGATAGTACGCGATGATCCCGACGGCGAGGAGTGCTCCCGCGGCATACATGACTGGCGCTTTCGGTCCCGCCAGGTGCTGGCCGACCGGTTCGTCTCGGACGACAACAAGGCCGAGCGCAGCCACGACAAGGATCCCGTTCGTGACGAGTGCGACCACGTCTGCCGGGATATCCCGCATGGCGAGGCTCGTCAGTGGTGCAACGAGCGTGTACGCGGCGAGTGCGACGACCGCCCAGGTGAGGTATTGCATACCTCGAACTGGCTGCGGGGACTACGAGTACGTTTGGCTTGGCGTCGCTTGTCCCCGATTACAGATCGTCCCAGTAGTCGGGTACGTTCCCGGACTTCCACTTGACCGTACAGCCGCGGGACGGGTTAAACGGCAGGTCCACCGATTCTCCCGCGAGGACCGCGTCGATAGCCTGACGCATCTCGGACCCCGGTCCGCCCGACGGTTCATCCTCTGGATTGGTTGCGTCGTCGAGGCGCCCGTGATAGGCGAGGGCGAATCCATCGTCAGTGCGACGAAAGAGGAAGGGATCCGGCGTGCAGACGGCACCATATGCTGCGGCAACTGATTGGGACTCATCCCGGAGATACGCGTCGTACGCGACTCGACCCTGTTCGACGTATTCGATCATGGTCTCGAAGGAATCCTCGGGATACTCCTCCTCGTCATTCGGGTTGATCCCGACGACAGACACGGTGTCGTAGTCCGCGGCGATAGCGTTCAACGCGTCGAACTTCGCCTTCGCGTAGGGGCAGTGGTTACACGTGAAGACGACGAGCAACGCGTCATCGTCCGCGAAATCCGACAGGGTGTAGATCTTTCCGTCCGTCCCTTCAAGTTCGAAATCGGGCGCAGGATCTCCGACCTCGATCTTCTGAATTGAGCCACCTGCCATACCAGAGGTATCGACGGCACCGACAAAACGGTTAGCGTATCGGAAGGGTTGGACGGGCACGGTGGGTTTCGACGGACCGTCGGTCGATTTATGGCGATTCCTCGGGAAGGGCCAGGTATGACAGCAGGTAATACGGGGATGAATGCACTGATCGGGGCCGCCGTCGCGGTCCTCCTCGCATTCCTCCCGTTCTCGACTGTCCTCGGTGGAGCTGTCGCGGGGTATCTCCAGCACGGTGACTATAGAGACGGCGCAGTGGTCGGCGCGCTCGCAGGGCTGATCGCACTCCTCCCGATCCTTGCACTCGGTAGCATCTTCGGGGGAGTTCTCCTGATGGGGCCACCGGTAGGGATGCCCCACGGTTTCGCCGCAGTGGGGTTTGTTGTACTTTTCTTGGTGTTCTTCTTTGCGATGATCTACTTCCTTGGATTGGGTGCGCTTGGTGGCGTGCTCGGGGCGTACATCGTCACTGAGACGGAACTCGGCGCCACAGACTGAGACGAGAGTCGCACCGTCCACGAACGGGACCCTGTGGTATCTTCCCCGCACAGTACAACGTCCGAGAAACCTACATACGTGTAGAAGCATAGATGGGGTATGGACCGGGGGCGTCACTCTCGTACGTCTCTCGTCAACCCGATAGGGATCTCTCCTGTGCGGGGGATTCGGAGAATCGGGGTGATGATATGAGTTCTGTCGATGCGACACTGCCCACCCCCGAATCGATCATCGCGCCGGAAACCGTGCGTGAACGGTTCCGAACGTTGGCCCTCGGGGCTGGCGTTCTCCTGATCGGGGCCTTCCTGAGCGTTTTTAACTACATCACCGATGTCGCGGGTGGGACCATCTTGCTTGCCATCGTTGTCAGTGGAGCCCTCGTAATTGCGACAAAAATCGCAGACAGCGTTTCGGAACGGACCGCTACCATCGCTGGCGTGGCATTGTTCGTCGGCGGGCTCCTCCTCTACCTCGCTACCGTCCCTCGTGTGATCGGTGAACTCATCGAGCTCGACTTCTTCGTTGCGCTCTTTTCCTATACTACCGGGATTTCCGTTCTCCAGTTTCTCCGCGTGGACGTCTGGGCCGTTGCTCTCGCTCCCGCACCGACGTTTCTTACGTGGTACCTCTTACTCAGGCGTCGCTACGGGGCAAGCGTCGTCGTCGGGTCTCTCGCACTCGGCTTCTTCGCGTTCACGGGCGATGCGAGTGAGATCACGCTCCTCGCAGGGGTCCTCGGTGCGTGTGGCGTTCTCGCGTTCGGCACGCTCGAACAGGTCGACGGCGGCTGGGAGCACGTTGAGCAGTTAGGACTCCTCGTCGTGCTGGTGGTACTCGCTGCACGAACCCTGGAACTCATCCCCAAAGGAAACACTGGCGGGTTCGGCGGTGGCCTCGGGGTGCCGACGCTCGAGGCAAGCCTCCTGAGTGCCGACGACCAGGTCGAGGTTCTGGGGAGTATCTCGCTTTCGCCGGAAGTTCGCTTCACGATCGAGTCGTCTCGTCCGGGCTATTGGCATGCGGCCTCGTACGACCGATACACCGGGAATTCGTGGATTCGCACGGGACAGTCGAGCAGATATATCTCCCGATTAAACCCACCTCCCGGGCCATCCCAGACAGTACAACAGCGGGTACAGATCGAAACACAACTCGAGTCGATGCCGACTGCCTGGAAGCCCGTTTCAATCGAAGCGATTTCCGGAACAGATCCACATGTCACTGCACTGGAGGGACTCCATCCCGCGGGGACATTCTCCGTGGGAGATTCATACCAGGTCGTGAGCGAAGTTCCTGCCCGAGGGACAGACGCCCTCCAGAATGCCGGGGACGAGTATCCTGACGAGGTACGCGAGCGCTATCTCGAAGTCCCGGAGACGCTCCCCGATCGGGTTCGGGAACACACCGAAGCGATCACGCGAGACGCTGAGACGGCACTGGAGATGGCTGCTTCGATCGAGCAGTGGCTCACCGCGAACAAGCAGTACTCACTTCGGGTGAATCGACCGACCGGCGACATCGTCGATGGGTTCATCTTTGGCATGGAGGAGGGATATTGCGTGTATTTCGCGAGCGCAATGACCGTGATGTTGCGAACTCAGGGCGTGCCTGCCAGATTCACCGTCGGCTACTCGACCGGCCAGGAGGTCGACGACGGTCGCTGGGTCGTCCGTGGGCTCGATTCCCATGCGTGGGTGGAGGTATACTTCCCCGAGATCGGATGGATCCCGTTCGATCCGACGCCTGGTGTCGAACGAACCAGCCGCCGGGAACGACGACTCCAGGTCGCGAGAAACCGGAATGCCACGAACGTGGATACGGGTGAAACTCGCCAGAATTCTGGGGGGAACGGCGACGCAGCCCTCACCCCAACCCCACGTGGATCAGGTCCAACTCCGGGGGAGGACGTCACGATTACGGTTCCAGGACCGTCCGTTCCGCAGACGACTGGTACCACGGTCATCCCTGATCGGTACCAAAACGGCACGAATGCGGGCGGGTCGAATTCGCGACTGGGCTCACCGGTGAATGGTACCGCAACCGTGACAGCTGATGGCGACGGTCAGACCGAGTCCCTCTTCCAGCGTTTGGCTGAACGGGACCGTATCTCCGTGCTCGCCGGACTGGCGGGTGTCGTCTTAGGTGTCCACCACTTCGGTCTCGTGGGTCGATTTAAGGAGGAAGTCTGGTTGCGACACCAGCCACGTACTGACTCACCGATCGAGGATGTCGAGCGGGCCTACGCTCGTCTCGAGGGGATTCTCGCTCGACGCCATCGACCTCGACAAGAGGGAGAAACGCCCCGCCAGTATGTATCAGCGATCGAGGATGCCGGTGCATCGCTCGATGACCGTGTCCATCACGTCGCTACCATCTACGAGCGAACCCGATATGCCGGTGAAGCGAGTCGCGAAGAAGCCGACGACGTCATCGATGTCGTTGACGGGGTCGTCAGCGATGGCGACTCGGAGTAAGTGCGCGATCACCATCCCGAATCGCTGCTGTCCCGGTTTAGGTCACCCAAAACAAATCATATCAATGACAATTCTTTTCACCGCAGCCAGGATACACCATCAATATGGGATTGATCGGCGAGCTGGTGCTCGTATTCATAGCTGGGCTGATCACGGCGCTCGCCACGGGCATAGGGGCCCTTCCGTTCTTTCTGGTAAAGGAGATCAGCGCACGCTGGAATGTGGCACTCTGGGGACTCGCGTCCGGGATAATGGTTTCCGCGTCGATTTTCGGACTGCTGTCCGAAGGACTGCGTAACGCAGGGGGACTCCTCGACCTCGGATTGATCGTCGTCGGGATTCTTACCGGCGTTCTCCTGGTCGTGGTGGGCCACGACATCGTCGCAGGTGCTGACGTGAATCCGAGGAAATACGAGGAAGCTGACTTCCGGAAGCTTCTCTTGATTTTGGGTGTCCTCACCGTCCACAGTTTCCCGGAAGGAGTGGCCATCGGTGTTTCATTCGCGGACCTCAACGTAGCGAGTGCAGAGATGCTCCGGATGTTCGGATTCGGCATTCCTCTGCTTGCGGTGTTCATGACCATCGCGATTTCCATTCACAACGTGCCGGAGGGAGTGGCCATCTCGATCCCGCTCCGTGCAATGGGCGTGAGCGAGTGGCGGATGGTCTGGTGGTCTGTGTTCTCGAGCCTCCCGCAACCCCTGGGGGCGATCATTGCGTACTATTTCGTGACGACTGCACGACAAGCGCTCCCCTTCGGCTTCGGCTTCGCGGCCGGCGCCATGATCTACCTCGTCGTGACCGAGTTCATCCCCGAAGCCCGGGAGGCAGGCCGCAACCTCCCAGGGGCGGGGACACGCGAACTCGTCGGCGGTCTCTCGATCGGGATCCTCCTCATGGCCCCCCTTTCCCTCCTGTAATCCAGCTGATTTACAGGGGTTCGAGGATTTTGTCTGAATACCAGATTCACGATGGACTCACGAACGATCACCGCACTTTCCGGCGTCGCTCTCAGCCTGCTCGTGAGCATCGCAGCATGGGTATACTTCGATACACTCCTCGTGTTCCTCCTCGTACCCTTCGTTCCGTTCCTGTTTCGTGGGAGTCGGCAAACCGAAACACCACCGCCGAGAGAATGTCCGATCTGTGGGTTTCGTACCCGTGATCCAGACTTCGAGTATTGCCCCAGAGACGGTACGAGACTCGAACCCCAGTGAGCTGTACCGTTTCGTGTTTCCTCGAGGTCGAACACAGCTAGTGCTAGCGGTAGCATCCGAGGCCGCAATGGTGCCGTAGAGTACGACGATTTCCGCAAAGCACCAGGATTGTCGAGGAAAATCACTCCGCGTGATCAACCCCGAGCGTGTTCCTCGACGTAGGAGACGGCTTCACTGGGGAGATCGACTCCCTCGACGCCCACCACCTCGTGCGTCTCGATTCCAGCGACTGGACGCCCCCGGTCGAGGACCAGGGCGATCTCGGAGAGGGTCCCCGTCGAACCATTAATCGCGATCGCCCCATCGCAGTTCAGCGCTACCAGCCCGTTACGGAGATTTCCCATCCCGGTCGCGATTGCGGTATCGACGTATGGATTCGCGGCTGCCGGATCGCTGCCCGGAAGAATCCCGATCGTATGCCCGCCGGCTTCGGACGCACCCCGACACGCCGCCGTCATGACGCCCGTGAGGCCACCACAGACGATCTCGTGACCCCGCTCCCCGAGCAGGCGTCCGACTTCTCTCGCGTGGTCGTAGTGCTCCTCGGAAACGGACCCGCTGCCGATAACACTCACTCGCATGCCAGAGTAGCTACGGTCCGACGTGTTTAGCTAATACGATGTCGGACGCTCACCCCTCCGTTCCCCGACGGAGTGAGCAAAGAGAGCGAATGAGGGTGGGAAACAGCGGCGAGCCTCTCAATCACTGTGTGACCGCGATCGGGTGGACGTCATCAGTAGCTATCCTATGGTGGGAAACTGCATCCGTCGTGGCGTCGGTTAGTGCTCACCATCGAGTCGCGCGACACCCGTGGTCAGGAGACCAAACGCGAGGAGTACCACAACCCCGCCAGCAACAACCGGCGCGTTCAGTGCCTGCCCCGAGTTGAGGGAGACACCCCAGAGGAGGATGACGAGCCCGCCGATCACCCCGAGCGTCGACAAGCCGAACGTGACTGATTCGTTGACCATATGCCTCCCTCACGCCCGCCCGGTCTAAAACGTCCCGGTCGGCGGGTGGTGTCGATGTCGGTGCCGAGAGTGAGACCTCACCCCGGCAGATACAGAGTATTCGTCTCGTCGGTCGAAAGAGCGGGATTTAAGCGCGCCCCTCTCGGCGTTTTGCCTACATGCGAATGCACGAGTATCAGGCGAAGGACGTGTTCGCCGACGCCGGGATTCCGACGCCCGACGCGGCACTCGCCACCTCCGTGGAGGAGGTCGTCGAGGTCGCGGACGAAATCGGGTATCCAGTGGCGGTGAAGGCGCAGGTCCATGTCGGCGGCCGGGGTAAGGCAGGTGGCATCAAGCTCGCCGAGGACGCGGACGAGGCACGCGCGGTCGCGGAGGACATTCTCGGCATGGATCTCAAGGGCTTTCACGTCGACCGGGTCCTCGTTGAAGAGGCCGTCGACTTCGTAAACGAGCTCTACGTCGGCGTGACGATGGACCGGGGTGAGGGACGACCTGTCGCCATGGTCTCGACGCGGGGTGGCGTCAACATCGAAGAAGTCGCTGCGGAAGATCCAGACGCTATCGCACGCGAGCATGTGGACCCCGCGTTTGGCCTCCATCCGTACCAAGCCCGCAAGGCGGTGTACGATGCGGGCGTCTCACGTGATATCGCCCGTGACGTGTCGTCGATCCTCGCGACCCTGTACGACCTCTGGGATCAGAAGGATGGGAGCGACGCAGAAATCAACCCGCTGATGGTGACGAGTGACGATGCGGTGATCGCTGCGGACGCGGTCTTTAACGTCGATGACGATGCCCTATTCCGGCACCCTGACATAGCCGAGATGGAGGAGGAGGCTGCAGACGACAATCTCGAGGCGAAGGCGAACGAGTACGGTTTCGACTACGTCAGACTCGACGGCAACGTGGGCATTATCGGCAACGGCGCGGGGCTGGTTATGACCACGCTCGATCTCGTTGATTACTACGGCGGCTCACCGGCGAACTTCTTAGACGTCGGTGGTGGGGCGAAGGCTGAGCGGATCGCCAACGCGCTCGACATGGTGTTCTCGGACTCGAATGTGGATGCAGTCGTCTTCAACATTTTCGGCGGCATCACTCGGGGCGATGAAGTTGCCCGAGGGATCAACGATGCTCTCGGCTCGTTCGACGAGATCCCAAAGCCAGTCGTCGTTCGGCTCGCGGGCACGAACGCCGAAGCGGGAATGGAGATTCTGAACGAAGACCTCGTGACAGTCGAGGAGACACTGGAGGACGCTGTGAAACGTGCAGTCGAGTACGCGGCGGAGGTAGAGCAATGAGTGTTCTCGTCAACGACGACACCAACGTGATCGTTCAGGGTATCACTGGCGGCGAAGGGCAGTTCCACACCGAGCAGATGCTTTCGTACGGAACGAACATCGTGGCTGGAACCTCCCCTGGCAAGGGAGGACAGGAGGTCGCCGGTGTTCCGGTCTACGATACTGTCGAGCGCGCTGCGACCGAGCACGACGCCGACGCGTCTGTGGTATTCGTCCCGCCTGCTTTCGCTGCTGACGCAATGTTCGAGGCACTCGATGCGCCACTCGACCTCGTGGTCGCTATTACCGAGGGCGTGCCTACACAGGACATGAGTGCGGTCAAGCGTGCCGAGGCCGAGACCGACACTTATCTCGTCGGGCCGAACTGTCCAGGTGTTATCACGCCCGGGGAGGCCAAGCTCGGAATCCTTCCGGGCGACATTTTCTCGGATGGGAACGTCGGCCTCGTCTCACGTTCTGGAACGCTGACGTACCAGGTCGTCGACAACCTCACGGATCGTGGTCTCGGCCAGTCCACCGCGATCGGCATCGGAGGCGATCCGATCATCGGCACCGACTTCGTCGACACCCTCCAGCTGTTCGATGCGGATCCGGACACCGAGGTGATCGTGATGTGTGGCGAAATCGGTGGCGAGGACGAGGAGGACGCGGCATCGTATATCGACCAGAATATCGACACGCCGGTTGTTGGTTTCATCGCCGGTCGGACTGCACCACCTGGCAAGCGGATGGGCCACGCAGGCGCAATCGTCTCAGGATCCGGTACTGGCACTGCACAGTCGAAGATCGACGCGCTCGAATCGGCGGGCGTCCCCGTCGGTGATACCCCGGAGGAAGTCGCGGACGCAGTAGCGGAGTTAGTGTAGCGGCCGGTTCCTCTCTTCGGCCGGTCCTGTTACGTTTGATGCATTTGCTCAGGGGGTAACTCCCACCTGTGAACAATACGGCAGCGATCACCCCGTGCCT
>CAZEDI010000018.1:0-33374 GCA_964510865.1 uncultured Halobacteriales archaeon | reverse complement strand
CAGGCGATGAACACCGGCCACACGACCTATTCGACGATGCACGCGGACTCCATCCAGACGGTGATCAACCGACTCGAAAACGATCCAATCAACGTGCCTCGTGCAATGATCCAGAGTCTTGATATTTTGTCCATCCAGTCAATCTCTCATATCAGCGGGGAGCGTGTTCGACGGACCCGGGAAGTAGCTGAGATCGTCGGGATCGACCAGCGGACAGGCGATCTCGATAATCAGAATGTCTTCTCGTGGCGACCAGCAGAGGACACGTTCCGGGAGGATACCGGTCAGAGTAGCGTTCTGGAAGAAATCCGTGAGGAACACGGGTGGTCTCAGGTAGAGCTCAGGCGTGAACTCAATAACCGAAAGCGCGTTTTGGCATTCGCCCAGGAGAAGAATGTGACCGATTACCAGACATTCACGGCGATCGTCAACGAGTACTACGCGGATCCGGACACTGTTCTCGAACGCGTCGATCGAGAGCTCGATAGAGACCTCGCCGAGCTGCACTGATGGCGCTCCTGGTTACCGTTCTACTATCCGTCGGCCTGGCGCTCCTTGCGCTCGTTGGGCTGGCAATCATCAGTGACCGGGTAGATAGAGTGAGTACTCGGATCGCGCTGTTTCTCTTCCGGAACGCCATTGAGGAAACAGAACGACACCGCGATCGTCGCGAACGGACGCTCCAGTCAATTCATGCGACGACTACCTACCCGGTATACGCCTCGAAAACGCTCCTATACAGTGCACTCGTGGGTATCGCCGGAAGTCTCATCGGAGTCTACCTACTCTGGTGGGTGCTGACGATCCTCACCTCGCTCGACAAGTCACTTCGCGAAGCCGTCCCACCGGCCCTACATTTCTTGATTCCTGGAAGCGGGATAGGGGGGCTTTCTCTTGGCGCGTTGTTCGTCCTGCTTCTCCTCTGTAGCGCAATTTTCGGCACAATCGGGGGGATCGTTACCTACTACGGCCGATGGGAATGGATCGAGCGGAAGGCAAAGCGACGGGCGGTGCTCATTGATGAGAGCGTTGCCCGAACGATTGCATTCATTTACGCGCTCTCCAGAAGCGGGATGGTCTATCCGGAGATCATGCGAACAGTCGGTCGAAACCGCAAATCCTTCGGCGAGAGCGCGGAGGAACTCGGCGTCGTCGTGAAAGATATGGATCTCTTCGGTGCAGATCTCATTACAGCGCTCCAGCGTATCGGGGATCGCACGCCGTCCGACCAGTTCGCCGACTTTGCAGAGAACTTCGCGAACGTCTTGCGGACTGGACGAAACGTCTCTGAGTACCTCCGTGAACAATACGATCAGTACCAGGAGGAACGAATCGAGAACCAAGAACGGCTGCTTGACCTCTTTACGGCACTCGGAGAGGGCTACGTCGCGGGGCTGGTCGCCGGTCCACTCTTCTTCCTCACAATTCTCCTGATCTTTGGACTGCTCACTGGTGGAATGCTCGACATTCTCCATATTCTGGTCTACGGGCTGATCCCACTCGCCAACATCGCGTTTGTCGGCTATCTCGATTCTATCTCGGGATCACTGACGACCTATCAGGTGCCGATTAGACGAGACATCCCGAGTCGGAATCTTAGCGTCAGATCGTCTGAATCACAGGAGACTGGTGTCGAACGGGCCGATGGCGGTATCCCGGCCACAACAGAAGAGCGGATGAATCGAATTCGACTCGCCGCATATAATCGATTCCGTCGTGTCCACGAGACAGTACTCAATCCGATGGAACGGGTCGTCGAGAAGCCGTCGATACTGCTGTATGTGACTGTTCCCATCACGTTGCTGTTTCTTGTGGTTCGTGGTGGTTCGATGGTCCAGTCGGGCACCGTCGACCCGCGCGTACTCGACGACATTCTCATCCAGGCGACGTTGTTTCTCGTCGGGACATTTGCGATCGCACAAGAACTCTACCGTCGTCGACTCGATGATATCGAAGCGGCCATCCCCGACCTGCTCGACAGACTCGCAAGCACGAACGAGGCCGGGATGACCTTTACCGCGGCGCTCAAACGAATCGATCGGAGTGACCTCGGAGGGCTCGACGACGAGGTGTCCAAACTACTTGCTGACGTTGAATGGGGTGCGCGAACGGAGAAGGCACTCCATCGATTCAGCTCTCGCATCGAATCATCGACGGTCGCTCGCATCGTCGCACTCATCACTAATGCAATGACCGCAAGTGGTAACCTCGGCCCGGTTATCAGGATCGCATCCGACGAGGCGCGTGAAGACCGACGGTTGAAGCGAAAGCGCCGCCAGGAGATGTTCCTGTATGTCGTCATCATCTATCTCTCGTTCGGCGTTTTCATGGGGATCGGAATAGCCCTCCAAACGATTCTCCTTCCCGCGATTCCGAGTGCAGAGCAGATCGGCGTTGGTGTCGGGGGCTCGGGTGCTGCACCGGGCGTGGGCGTCGACATCCCGATTAACCCGGTACAGGGTGCAGAAAAAGAGCTGTACACACTCGTTCTCTATCATGCAGCGATGATCCAAGCAGTCTGTTCCGGGTTTATCGCCGGGCAGATGGGAGAAGGTGATCTTCGCGACGGAGCTAAGCACGTCGTGATTATGCTCGGTGTCGCCTATGGGCTGTTTCTCTTCTTCGGTGGATGATCGATCGGTTCTTCGCGCTCAATGCTCGTCGGATCGGACGATCGTATGGATTCACCAAGGCTACTACTTCGAACGCACGAGCGGGGGAATGTCACGGACACGGGACAGTTCCTGTCTGAACCCGCGGGGCGACGAAGTACGTCCCACTCTGCCCGTTCGTGAACGTCAGTGAGAGGACAAAGAAGTCGCCTTGTTCAACGTCATTGAAGTCTCCCGAACCATCTGCATCCTCGAAAAAGTCGACACAGAACCCGGAAGACCCATTCGGTATCTGTAACGGGTCGATATCAACAAACGGTCCCCGGAGATTCACGTACTGTCCCGTTTCGTTCAACTCGATCGAGTCAGGAATTGCGGTGGAACCGGTCGAATCGGCGAAGTAGAACTGGTAGCGCGCTCGTGCGACACTTGTTGTAGGGCCCGTGTTCTCGAGACTGATATGGACCCATCCATTGTTGTTGGTACTCGAGATAGTTGCGTCGATGAGTCGAATATCATCGGGATTGATCGTCTCCCCGCTGTCTGAATCCCCGCTCTGGGAACTGCTCACGTTTACCCCTAGCGAGATATTCCCACGGCTATTCGTCGTATTCGTGACGTTGAACGTCATCTGCAGGTGTGCGTCTAGGGTTGCAGGTGCAGTGAAATTGAAGGTTGCCTGTCCATCACTCCCCGTGACTTTTCTCGATCGATTTGCGAATACATAGGGATCTGCAAATGTCCCATTGAGCGCCGTGTCGTTCTTATTCACCACGTTTGCGATGATTGTCTCGTTAACGGGGACGTGTGACTCGTTCCTGACGTCGACAGTGATGAGATGTGTGCTTCCACTCGCGACAGTATCGGGGGGTGCTCGGACTATCGAAAGAAATCGGAAGGGGGGCAATTGACTGATTCTGACCCCCGTATCGAGGACTCGAAGATCGAATGTCACCCATTCCCTCGGGTGAGTATTCCCGATAGAGGCATTCACGTCTACCTCTCTCGTACTCTCGACCAGACTCGCGTTGTACACGAACCTCGCACGACCAGTGGCATCGGACCGAGTTGTTGCGACGGTCCCGTTTGTGCTCTCGAACGTACCGACTGGATTAGGACCCTCGATCCGGGCTGTAACATTCGCGTTCGCGACCGGATTATTGTACCGGTCGCGAACTTCGACAACCAGTGACCGAGTACTATTCTCCGGAACGCTGGATTCATCGCCGTCGACGTCGGTGACGTAGTGGGCCCCTGGGGCTGGGACGTGTCCGTCACCGACCGCCACGAGCGCGAGGCCCAGTTGGTATGTGCTTCTATTAAGGTGGAGCGAGACACGCCCATTCGTTAGCGCTTTGACGGTCGCGTTAGGTTCGTCGGACAGCATCTCCTCCCACATCGAAATATTGCCAGTGGGCACGGTGATATTGACGTGACTGCCGGTTCGCCGGACCGGAATACGATTTACTGGCCCGCTGATCGTGTCAGGGTCGACGGTGACCGTTCCGGATCCAGATTCGGCGATATCCCCGACGAGAGCTACGAGTGTTATCTGGTCCCCGTCCACGATCAGTTGATCGGTGAGTGTGAGATTGATGTCATCGAATTGATTGTACGCGAGGGTATTCTCGTAAATCGAGGACGGTGCATCCGAGTAGAACGAGTACACAGGTTCGTAAACGAGTGATTGTAACACCGTATCTGAAGGGAATGGACCGAGCACATCGTTTCCGCTCGCTCCAAAATAGTCAGTCGTCTCCTCATCGGTCGGACTGATATTGTGGATCATAATCCCCCGTGTGTCATCGGAGATGTTCGTCGTCCGTAGCATCCCACCCGAAAATCCAAGATTTCGTGCGAGGGTCCGAGTGGGATAGTCGGCGCCGAGTGGTAAGGTGACAGATCGGCCTGTGCCAGTCGTTGCTGCTGCGACGATGGCATTACGAATCTCTTGGAGCCGATCCTGGACGATCTGGTTGTGATCAAATTCTGCCTGTCTGTTCTGATCCGGGACGAGAACACCTTGATAGATCGTAAAGGCAATGATCAGGAAGCTAAAGACGAGGATGAATCCAATCACCGGGGCGACCCCCCGCTCCTCCCCTCTGGTCATCGGGACGTGATTTTGGCCCCGTCGGTATAAGGTGTTCGACGGATAATCAATTCCGATAGCGCCGCTACTACTAATTAGGAGTATCATCTGCCCAGCACAAGGACTTTACACATACGCGACAAACCCAGATTTCATGCGCTGGAACTACCAAATCGCCACGGTGGGGGTACTCGTTTTGCTCGTTGCCACGGCAGGCTGTTCAGACCTCGTTCCCGGGGAAGGGGAACTGGAGTTCTCTGCTGCAGAGGCGACAGTATCCGATGACGCGCTATCGGAAACTGGATTTAATTTGGTCGACGTCCGCGAGCACAGACTGAATCGAACCGTCACAATCGGCAACGAAACACGTAATCTCGATGTGACGAACCACGTAGCCGCCTACAGATCCGGGAGCTCGGACACGCCTGACGACGCTGCTGACGTCGAGAGTGTCTTCGGGGTTCTGTCGACTCCTCAAGCGGAAGTCTTCGGACAACCGATCAATCCGCTCGGCCACCTGAGTCAGGAGGCGATCATGCGACGAGCTATTTCGGAAGCGGAGTCAATCGAGAATTTGCAGGAAGAACGGACCACGACGGTGACCATGTTGGGTAACGAGACGGATCTCGTCGTGTATGCTGGAACGATGAGCAAATCAGGACAAACTGTTGACGTGACCGCATACGTTGCCAGGGTGTCCCACGGAGATGATTTTGTCATCGCAGCAGGGGTCCATCGGGCAGATGCACCGTCTGGACAAGCAACTATTGAAACACTGATCGAGGGGATCACGCACGAATCAGGCGAATAACGCAACACAAGCGAATGGATACACGGGGATCAGCTCTCGAGAGTGCAACTTCCTCGATACGAAATTATCTCCACTCTTCGTGGAGTTCACGTGAGCAGTAGGGGCATCTTACCACGTCATTCTCGCAAATATAGTTCATACCTCCTATCATGATTTTATTGTGGCAGATATGAAAGTCCACCCCGTTTCTATCACGAATGAGAACACCGCCAGTAAGTTTTTATGAGTCGAACGATACGTTCAATTCGATGAACGTTTATGCCGGATCGCGTGGGTCGGCTGGACCCGCGAAAGCCGGGACGACAAAGATGGAGGTGAGGGCATGAGCAACGGCTCACATGACAAGGAAACCACCGTCCTAATCGTCGAAGACGACGTCGATCTTGCAGACCTGTATGCCGCGTGGCTACAGGATGACTACTTCGTTCGCACGGCGAATGACGGTGATTCCGCCCTCAGTGCACTCGATGACGTAGTCGATGTTGTCCTCCTCGATCGACGGATGCCGGGGACGTCGGGCGATGAGGTCTTGGACGAAATACGGGATCGCGGGTTTGACTGCCGAGTCGCGATGGTGACAGCAGTTGAACCGGACTTCGACATCATCGATATGGGATTTGATGATTACCTCGTAAAACCAACGACCCGGGACGATCTCCACGAGACTGTGCAGCGGCTTACGACCCGCCGCGAGTACGGTGCAAAACTCAACGAGTATGCGACACTTGTGACGAAACGGAGCGCACTTGAAGCCCAAAAAGCTGAAACGGAACTCGACGGCAATGACGAGTTCGAACAGTTGCGAAATCAGATCGACGAACTCGAGGAACAAGTCGATCCGATGGCCCGTCAGCTCGATGCAGATGATGCGGTCGCGATGTTTCGTGATTTGCCATCAGGGATCTAAGGAACTCTTAGTCAGTATCTCGATACCTCGCCGTTCAGGCGAACCGGGACCGACTACGCGGTCAGGAAATTACCTCCGTTGGAGTCGGGACCGGTCCGACCCCAAGTGCGTGAAATCCTCCCCGGTTGCCGCGGGGAGGATGTCAATCATAGGAAACGACACTGTAGACCATGAATAGGTAGCCACACATCGCGAACCCATTGTTCAGGAGGAGAAGTTTACGTGGATTCTGGAAGTTATCGAGAAAAGCACCGACTGTGGTGGCGACCGCCGCCGCGACGATGAGCGCGAATCCAATCGAGAGATAAATCATAACGATCCGTTCTGTCTGAATATACGCCCTGATAGCCACTCCTAGCATGGTCACTACGGCAACAAGTAACCCGGCGCTGAAAATCAGATAGAGGGGGTCTGTGAGGCTCATCCAACTCGTTCACACACATCCGAAACGAGGTATTAAAATTTCGTATCCCGCTATCAGTCGAGATAATATCCAGTCAGGTGGTCACACACCTGATGAAGAGTCTTCGTGTCCTTCGCCTCGGTAGCCGGGAGACGACTTATCCTTCCGACAGGGTTCGCCAGACGTCGTCGAGTTTGCTCTTGATCTCGGATCGTTCCTCGATATAAACCACACTATCGTTCCCATCGAACTCGACCCTGACTTCGTCAACGTTTCGTCGATACACGTTGATTCTGCGATGCTCATCGGAAAGCGGCCTGTCGTGTAATTCTAAGAGGTTTGCTTCGGTGAGCTCGTCGATCCGCCGATAACAGGTCGCGATCGGCACGTTTAATTCCTCACTCAGGTCTTGTGCCGAGCGAGGTTCGTGTGTCGCCTCCAAGATCTCCGGGTTATACTCGTTCCCCAGCACCTCGAGGACCTCGACTGACGCCATTGATTATCAGTTTAGATACCGCCGGGGGATAAAAGTATCGCCGTAGAGACTAGTTCAGTCCGTGGAATTCTAGAAACTCATTCGAACGTGGGACCGCCACCTTCCATCATCGAAAATCCCGCCGCACTTTCGTGGACACGAATTCCACCGTCGCCGATTTCGAGCGGGAAGATGTCGTTCTGGATGTTCTGCTTTCGCATCTTTGCGATCCAGATATATCGATTGACTCCGGAATCGGTGGGGGTTTGAATCAGGTAAATGTTCCCGTCAGTGAGGAAATTCTCCAAGCTGATCTCCGTTTCAGGGAACATGGCCCCCTGCTCGTTGATCATCAGAGACGTAAACCCGTTCTTCTTGAGAATGTCCGAGAACTGCAACAAGTAGGTCCGTTTCTCCTTCTCAGTCTCAAAGAAGAGCTCGAACATCGTAACGGAGTCCATGACCAATCGCTCGTACTCGGAGTCCTGGAGGTCACCCAAGATCCTATCGAGCGTCGCCGAGAAGTCGTTATCCCGGAGGAGATCCTGCTTATCATATACGAGGATATCCCCCGAGTCGACGAGTTCGCCCCATTCCTCGAACCCGATCGAATGGGCTGCCTCCCGCACATCGCTCTCATTCTCTTCGAAAGAGAGGTAGATGCCACGTTCGTCGAACTCACGAACGCCGTCGTAGATGAATTCGATACCGAAGAGGCTCTTCCCTGTCCCGGGATTCCCGCTTACGAGTACCGTAGCTCCCTTGACAATACCGCCATTCAGGATCGAGTCAACGCCGTCGATCCCAGTCGTGATCAGGTCCATGGTGGATCGGTTGGAATGTGTCTGATGAAGACACGTTCGTCACCGGTGATAAAAAACGTCCCGGACAAATCAAGCGTTTTTCCCGCCGATCTTGTTACTGGTTCACATGATTTGAACAGGTCCATACTGCAGACCGGTACATCCCGGCTTAATCGAGCGAGGAGCATGCCGATATCCCGGTCTACGGGTGAAAACAACCGAGGCGATCCCGCTGAATGCCACATTCCCGGATAGACTCAGGGATCAATCCCTATTCACCGTCGAAAGTGTCACTATTCAGACCCCTCAGAGCTGATCGATTCGGTAGACGACGTACTCGGGAGTGCAGCAGCGGATTCACACAGAAAACCCCAAACGGGCCTATTCGTAGAGCCAGGCCTCGTCGATTCGCTCGTAGGCGTGCAGCTCGTCGTCGTCGAAAAACAGTTCTATTTCCCGTTCGTTCGCTCCGGGATCCTCGTGATCCGATCCGTGGATGACGTTTCGCCCGAGATCGAGTCCGAAATCTCCCCGAATTGTTCCTGGCGCTGCCTCTGCAGGGTCAGTTTCACCCATCATCCGACGGACTTGACGGGTCGCGTCATGTCCCTCCCAGACCATCGCCATGACGGGACCAGAGGTGATGAACGAAACGAGGTCGTCGAAGAATGGCTTGTCCTCGTGTTCCGCATAGTGGTCGTGTGCCCGCTCCTCATCGATTGTCGTGAATGACCCCGAAACGAGTTTCAGCCCGCGGTCTTCGAGTCGTGAAATGACTTCACCGATAAGGCCTCGTTGCACACCGTCCGGCTTGACCATCACGAACGTGCGCTCTGTCATTCGTCGTCGGCCGTCCACTCGAGATCGCGGGACTCACGACCCAAATCGGCATTGTTCTCACACTTCGACGAGCAGAAGTGGGTGACGGTGCCGTCGGTCGCTACAAACATGGTCCCGGTACCCGGCTCGATATCGTCGCCGCAATAATCACACTCGCGGGTTTGGGGCATCACTGACCTCCGATGGCATCGGCCTCGCGGGCGGTCTCCCTGAGTTGGAGGATGTCACCGACTCGCACTGGCCCGAGACAGTTTCGCGTGATAATTCGTCCCTGATTCGACCCTTCTTTGATCCGACACTTCACCTGCATTGCCTCGCCATGCATCCCAGTCTTGCCGACGATCTCGATTACTTCTGCGGGGATCGAACCTGCACCGTTTCCTTCTTCGGCGCTCATCTCAGATCACCTCACCGAAGGTCCTCGATCGTCTCTGCGATATCCTCGACGTCGTCGCTGGCTTGACCTGCGTCGACGACTGCAGCAGCGGCGCTTCCAACCTCGAGTCCAGCGGCATGGCCGACATCGTCTTGGGTTGTCACAAAGACGTATGGAACATCTTTTTCGTCAGCAAGTTCGGGTATATGCATCACGATTTCCTCCGGCTCGACGTCCTCAGCGACCAGGACGAGCTCGGCGTTCCCCCGCTCGATTGCCTTCGTGGTTTCGTTCGTTCCCTTCTTTACTGATCCCGTGTCCCGTGCAATTTCGAGGGCCTCGATCGCTCGATCTTGGAGGTCCCCCGGGGCGTCGTAGGTAACGTATACTGGCATGATGGATCACCTCTCCACGTGCAGGCTCGCCCACCCCCGCCGATCGTGATTCCCTGACGACGGGGCGGGTCATGACCCGACGTAGATCGTGTAGCGACGTACTGTGCCACTGCATAAAAGGGCTTTCAAACGCGCGACAGCGTGCGAACCCGACGCACGGGATCGTAGCACCCATGCCACAGGACACCGTGGTAACCGGCGTGATAGCAGAGGCGGCTGCCACGCTCCGGGAAGAAGCCCGCCATGTGGATGAGCGTCGGCTGCTCGTTCTCGCCGGCGAGCACGACGCGTGTCTTTCGGGTGCCGGAGAGGCACTGCACGGCGCTACGATCGATCCCACGGACGCGATCGTGGTCGGCGACCGATCTATCGAGGGGTTCGACCGGGTGAGACCGAGCGGAACACCGTCTCTGCTCGGGACGACACATCAAGGCCTCGTCTTCGACGCCCATGCCGGCCTTCGTCCAAATGCACTCGGGCAAGTCGTGGGTTCCGTAGATGGCGGTGGATTGTTCATTCTCTTGACACCCCCGCTGGATGACTGGCCACACAGACACGATTCAGCAGATGAAGCCTTCGCTGTTCCCCCGTTTGAGACAGACGACGTTACCGGACGCTTCAGAGAACGGTTCGTCCGGACTCTGCGCGAGCATCGAGGCATTGGAATTGCCGATGTTGATGCTGGAGTCCTGTTAGATGACGGATTGACGAATCCCTCGCCACGATGTCGAGACCCAGATGAGCCGGCGATTCCTCGGGATGCAGTGTTTCCCAGAACAGCATATAACACCTGTTTCACGGCTGATCAAGCCGATGCCCTCCATGCATTCGAGTCACTCATCGAACCAGGGGCCGCAGTGGTCGTGGAAGCGGACCGTGGGCGCGGAAAGTCGAGCGCAGCCGGAATCGCAGCAGGGGCCTTGGCGTCTCGGGGCGAGGACATCCTCGTGACGGCTCCTGCGTATCGAAGTGCGCGCGAAGTGTTCGCCCGCACCGATGATATCCTTCGGACTCTGAACGAGCATAGTGGAACCGATGGCGACCCACCTCGACAGATCGATGCCGCCTCCGGCGGGAGGGTTCGGTTTGCGAAGCCACCTGCCGCCGTTGACGATTCCGCCGACGTCGTTATCGTCGACGAGGCCGCTGCACTCCCTGTCTCGGTCCTGTCCGCCTTCCTCGACGACACCGTCGCATTCACAACGACGATACATGGCTATGAAGGTGCAGGCCGAGGCTTCTCGGTTCGATTTCGTGACGAGCTCGCCCGGAGTGACCGTGACGTGACGACCGTCCAGATGAGTACGCCGATACGCTACGCAGCCGGTGATCCAGTCGAAGTTTGGTCCTTCCGGGCACTCCTGCTCAACGCGTCACCTGCTGTTTCAGAACTGCTTGAGGGGGCCTGGCCTGAGTCAGTCACGTACCGCACTCTCGAGCCAGATGAAATCATTCAGAATGAACCTCTTTTCAACGAAGCGTTCGGGCTGCTCGTGCTGGCACACTACCGAACTGAACCCGATGATCTCGCCAGGATGCTTGATGCGCCCAACGTAGAAACGAGAGCGCTCCTGCATGATGGACACGTAGCATCAATTGCGCTTCTGGCGAGGGAAGGTGGCCTCTCAGCGGAGACCCGCGCTCACATGTACGGGGGCGGTCGAGTGCGCGGGAACATGCTTCCTGACGTGCTAACGAGTCAGCTCGGGGACGAACAGGCAGGTCAGCCAGTCGGCTGGCGTGTCCTTCGGATCGCCACCCACGATGCGGTCCGGTCACGGGGCTTGGGTTCACACCTCCTGGAGCAAATTCGCATGGAATTCGATAGTGTGGACTGGCTCGGCGCTGGATATGGTGCGACCCCCGAACTACTCTCGTTCTGGTCCGACAATGACTTCTCGACCGTGCATCTCTCGACCACGCGGAACGATTCAAGCGGCGAGCACTCTGTGCTCATGCTTTCTCCCGTGAGCGAGACGGGGACAGCACTCTATGAGCGTCACGCAACGCGGTTCGTTGACCGGATCGGTGGTGTCCTGACCGATGCTCTCGCGGAACTCGACCCGGATATCGCGAGAACGGCACTGCGAAGCTGTATCGTCGACGTCGACCCTGGGCTCTCCTCCGAAGACTGGCGACTCGTCGCGCGGATGGCATTTGGGCCGGGGCTGATGGACGTCGATCCAGCACCGTTTCGCGCTCTTGCTCTCGCTTACCTGATCGATCCAATCGATCCCGAACTACTATCGCCTCGACAGGAGCGGTTGCTCGTCTGTAAGGCCTTGCAAGCACGGGGGTGGACAACTACCGCCGAGACCCTTGACTACCAGTCACGAAGTGAATGCAGGCGGGCTGTCGGAGAGGCGTACAAACCGCTCGTTGATGCCTATGGGATCGATATCGCACACGAGGAGGCTGCGAAGTTCCGCGATGGATGACTGCGGGAAGACGTAGTGACACTGTACGTGTGGCGGAGTTGAGGATCCCCTACAGCGCGATTCCAGCCAAAGGTGTACAAGTGACTAAGTGGCTGCCGCACGGTTGAATGGTATGGTCGACCTGATCACCATCGCCGTCGTTCTCCTCCTCATTCTCGGCGTCGTGGGGAGTCTCGTTCCCGGGGTACCGGGTGCCCCCCTCTCGTTGATCGGGATCTATCTGTACTGGTGGCACTCGGGGTTCACCGAGCCAGCAACGCTCCTCCTCCTCACGCTCACGTTTCTCGGTATGCTAGCGATCGTTGCGGACCTGACTGCCGACGTCGTCTCCGCGAGACTCGGAGGCGCATCACTTTGGACGTCGGTGATCGCTGGGGCGGTCGGTCTTGTCCTCTTCTTCGTCGGGACACCGGTTGCTGGACTGATCGGTGTTGTCGCTACCGTATTTGTCCTCGAGTATCGACGACACCAGGACGCTGCACGTGGCGCGAAGGCCGCTGGCGTCGTCGTCCTCGGCATGCTAGGATCAGCGGTGGTACAGGTCCTGCTCACAGCATCTATGCTTGTCGCCTTCGGAGTCGGCGTTCTGCTCTGATATCTACGGTCGATCCGTCAACGGTGGGCGTAATAGGCGATCGAACGGTCCGATCTATCGTCGTGACTATCGATCCGGGCGAATCCTACGCGTTCGAATTGTACGATATCGTCTGGTTCGTACGCCGTGATGGTCGTCTCCGCGAACCCATCCTCGTCCCCCGTAGGCGTTCGAAGCCGGAGCGGACGGTTTGCAGTAGCTGGCACCCAGTGAACCACGTCTACCTCACCCTCCCGTACGAGCTCGAGATCCCGACCGACGAACTCGAACGCATCTCGGGTATGGCGTACACACCCGAATCCTTTGAGCCAGACGCGCGCTCCATTGGGGGGAACGTCGTCAGGTTCGATCAACACTGCACGCTCAACGGGGAGCCGACGGGTCCCACGGTCCTCGTAATCGGGGTGGACCGGTGGTTCTCCAGCCTCAGGCCCACCGAGTACAGTTTTCTCGACGGGATCACTGACGAAGAACAGGCGGTCTGCCTCGTCGTCAATCAACTCCCGATTCTTCGCATAAATGGAGGACATCGAGAGATCAACGTTCGATGTAGAGGTGCCGAGTTCAACCATCGCCTCGGTGATTGCCTCACCCCGAATCCCTCGCCGCCTCACGCTCATGAGTGTCGGCGCCCGTGGGTCGTCCCACCCGTCGAGTTCCCCTTCGTCGACCAGTTGTTTGATCGTGGACGTGGAGAGTGTGACATCGTAGTCGTCCAGTTGGACGTGCCCCCAGTGGATGACCTCGGGATACTCCCACTCGAAATACTCGTATACGAAACCCTGGCGCTTGGCAGAATCCTGGAGGTCGATCCCTCTGATGATGTGTGAGATGCCAGTGAGGTGATCGTCGATCCCCGACTGAAAATCGAGCATCGGCCAACAGCGATAGTCACTCGCCTCCTCGCGTGGATGCGGTGTCTCAATAATCCTGAACGCAACCCAGTCTCGAAGCGCCGGGTTCTTGTGCTCGATGTCGGTCCTGATCCGGAGGACGAGTTCCCCGGAATCGTATTCACCGTCGACCATCGCTTCGAACTCCGTTTTGGCTTGCTGTGCGTCCGTCTCCCGATGGGGGCACGGTTCCCCTGCATTCTTCAGGGCCGAGAACTCCTCGCCGGAGCAGGTACAGGTATACGCCCCGCCTCGCTCGATGAGCTCTCTTGCGTGCTCGTAGTAGATCTCGAGTCGATCGCTCGCTCTGATCACGTCGTCGGGTTCGAATCCAAGATACCCGATCTCGTCGATAATCTCGTCGTAGGCCCACAGCACCGGTCGGCCGACACCAGTCTCCGGGTTGGTATCGTCGAATCGGACGATGAACGAGCCGTCGTAGCGCTCCGCATATGTCCCGATAACGGCTGGCATTCTCGCATGACCGATGTGCCAGGGGCCGTTGGGGTTGGGTGCACACCGCATCCGAACCTCGTCGTAGTCATTCACATTCGGGAGCTCTGGAAGCGTTCGCTCATCCATCTCGGGCTCCGCATCGAGTTCAGCCACCATTGCCGGATCGAGTGCTTCGAGTCGCTCTCGTCGCTCCGCCGAGGAGCGATCGTTCACCTCTGCGACGACCTGACCGACGATGCCGGGGACTTCGTCGGCGTGCTCACGGAACGCCGGGTTCTCGCCCATTAATGGGCCCATGACAGCACCGACATCGGCGTCACTATCGTGCGTGAGCGCGTTGAAGAGAGCGTGCTTCTCGGCCTCGTGCTCGATGCGTGCGCATAACTCCTCGTCCATTGGTGACAGATAGCGCGAGCGCGGCCAAATCGATTGGGATTCGTTACGAGTCGTCCTCGAGAAGCTCGTCGACCGGACCACCCTCCTCGGGCGGTCCTTGTGGATCGGGGGCTTCCTCGATGAGGCGATCGACCTCCGAATCCGCAGTCCCGAGCTGTTCCAGTTCGTCGATCTTTGCCCGCAGTACGTCGATCACCTGGTCGGCTGGGATGTAGGCGTCGCGAACTAGCGCATCCAGCTCCGCTTCGAGAACCGCGGGGGAATCAACGTGGGGATCGTAGTCCTCGCGAAACTCGAAGAGCAGGCTTTCGAGTCGCTCGTGAATATCGGTCTCGTCGTGGTCTTCGTACGCGGCGTAGACGGTGTTCCGAAGCTGATTCTCGTATGCATCGAGTGAATACACCGGCCCGTCCTCCTCCTCCTCGTCCATACGAAACTGTATCAAATGGAGCGCTAAATATCGACCGGCCTCGATAGACGCGCGTCGTCCTAGAGCTGTGCTTTCGTCTCGCGAACGAGCCCGTCGAGGATTTCCGGGAGTGTTGGGTGGTACGCACGATCGGGGATCTCCCTGACATCCATGCCGTTCTCGATCACGACTTGCATCGTCTTCACCATGGTATCAGCGTGGTAGTGTAAGCCCTGGTAGCCGAGCACGGTGCCATCCTCGGCGTCGACCACAAGCGTTGCCAGTCCGCGTGGGACATTCTTCGACATGAAGACACCGTCGCTCGATGCCTCGCGTGTTGCCGCCACATACTCCATACCCGCTTCCTTTGCCTCTGTCTCCGTCAGTCCAAGCCGAGCATACGGGTACACGCCCACCGCAGAGAAAACCACGTGGTGCGGGATGAAGTCGTACGGTTCGACGTCCCCTCCGTGTGCAGAAGCGAGAATATTTTCCGCCGTCAGGTACCCCTGTTCCTTGGCAACATGGAGAATGGGCTCCTTCCCGTTCGCGTCGCCAACCACGAAGGTGTGTGGATCATCTCGTGTCTGCATTGTCTCCGCCACCCAGTTCCCGGTTGGATCGATACCCGTGTTCTCCAGCCGGAGCCCATCGATGTTCGGCTCCCGACCTGTGAATAGGAACAGCTCGTCCGCCTCGATCCTCGCGTTCGCATCGTCTCGGTCCGTGTACAGTCGAACTCCACCATTCGACGTGGGTTCGAGACGCTCTTCGTAGGTATTCGTGAGTATCTCGATATCGAACTCTTCGCGGTAGAGATCGAGAAGCTCGTCACCAAACGCAGGATCTGCTTCGTCGAGCGGCCTGTCATCGTGTTCGATTACGACGAGGTCCATTCCACCCGCCTCGACCAGGTATGGAGCGAGCTCCAAGCCGACGTACCCGAACCCCATGACGATCCCCGAATCAGGGAGCGTCGTAGCGTCGAGGACCTCTCGACTCCCCATGTAGTGGATATCGTTCATCCCTGGGAGATCGGGGACGTAGAGGCGTGACCCGGTCGCGATCACGACGTAGTCGGCTTCGATTTCACGCTCACCGACCGCTATCACACGATCATCCACGAATCGAGCGGTGTCATGGATGAACTCAACTCCTGCATATTCGGCCATATCATGGACTGCCGCACGGCGATGCTCCGCAAATCCGAGGACGTGTTCGTCCTTTGTCTCCACGATCGCGTCGAGATCGACGTCGGGGGGATCACCAGGGAGGCGGTGGTCGTGGCGTGCCTGATACCGGTGTGCCGCCGCTGAGAGTACCTCTTTCGATGGCATACAGCCTCGAAGAATACAGAGACCACCCCCGGGTTCACCGTCGTCGATCAGTGTCAGGTGATCAATCTCGGGGTGGTCAACAAGTCCTTCCGCCACGGCGACACCCCCACTCCCGTACGCACCGATGACGACTACATGTGTCATATGATGAGAAATAGGCCATCGCAATTAGCCGTTTCCAACGCCTATGGTGTCGCCCCTATGCCGTGGAGACTCATTGCCACCTACGCCTCGTCTGCGGGGTTCGAGTGATGGAATGGGTGGCTCCGAGCGAAGAAGATCACCTGACCGCCGAGGAACGCACCGACCGCGATGACCGCTACTTGGAGGAACCCGTCGAGCTCAGCAGCTACCAGGATGACGGCTGCAATACCACCCAAGAGCGCACCCGCGGCTGTCACTGCGACATCGAGAGCAAGACCGGATGTCCCCCGTTGTGCGAGATAGGCATCGAGATCGAAGCGGCTTCCCGAACCGACGAGTGCCCCTATTGGCACGTACACCGCGAGGGCGATCACGATCGGATACGGTTCTGGGACGCCGGCGATCGCGGCGAGTCCCCCCACAATCCCCGCACCGATCAGCCCGACGAGGATTCCGAGGAACCGATGCTCCCGAAGCTGCTCGAACATAGAACTCCGTTGAACGGCGCCGGTTATAATCCCGAGGTGTCAGTGACGACGGATCAGCGATCTCGATCCGGCTGTGCCGGCCGACTTCCGAACAGTTATCCGTCTCTCCGGAAAGACACGGGGCATGGCACGCGTGGACAATCCACGGGACGTTGAGATCACTGACGTTCAGACGACGATCGTAGAGGGGAACTTTCGATGGACGCTCGTTCGGATATACACAGATGCCGGCGTGACGGGGACTGGCGAGTGTGTCATCGGACCGAAAGCCGAGGAGTACATCGATTTCGCGAAGCATGTCATAATCGGCGAGAACCCGATCGACATCGACGCCCGGGTGACCGAACTGTTCGACCGCCTTATTCACGTCGGCAGTATGGGTGGAATTGGCGTCACGGCGATCTCCGGGATCGACATCGCGCTGCACGATCTCGCCGGGAAGCTGCTCGACGTCCCGGCCCACACCCTCCTCGGCGGGAGCCACCGTGACGAGGTGCGCGTCTACTGTGACTCCCACGCAGGCGCGCACCTCCGGGAGGCGGAGAAACAGGAGGACTTCGACCCGTACGCGCCGGAGGCATACGCGGACGCAGCCGAGGACGTCGTGAACGCCGGCTTCGACGCACTGAAATTCGATCTCGACGCCTCGGACCGATACCTCGACGACCCCAGGAATAAACACGTGCCGCCGCGGGCGATCGACTACTGCGTGGACCTCGTCGAAGCAGTCACAGACCGCGTGAGCGATCGTGCTGACGTGGCGTTCGACTGCCACTGGAGCTGGTCCGGGGACAGTGTTCGTCGGCTTGCGACGAGTATTGAGGAGTACCCCGTCCTCTGGCTCGAGGACACCGTCCCGCCGGAGAATATGGACCTGCAGGTCGAGGTCACGAAACACACTGACACGACGATCTGCGCCGGGGAGAACATGTACCGCGTCGAGGGTGCCCGTCGTGCGATCGAAAACCAGGGCGTCGACGTCATCCACCCGGACGTGCCGAAAACGGGTGGGATGCGCGAAACAAAGAAGGTCGGCGACATGGCCAAGGCGTACCACATCCCGCTCGCGCTTCACAATGTTGCATCCCCGGTGGGGACAATGGCAACCGCACACGTCGCGGCCGCCTCATCGAACTTCCTCGCGATGGAATACCACGCGCGCGAGGTCGGGTGGTGGGACGACCTCCACACGGAGAGCGACCCGCTCATCCAGAATGGCCGTATCGACGTCCCCGACGATCCCGGGCTGGGAATCGACCTCGACCTCGACGTCGTCGAGGCGAACCTGGCCGACGGCGAGGAACTCTTCGACGAGGCCTGAACAATACACGCGAGCGAATTCTCGTCTTCGACGCGGGAGAGAACTTACCTATCCCAGGGCGCGCCGTCGTAATCGATTTGGCGGTCCCCCTGGTCGAGATCCGCGATTCGTTCGAGGTCTTCATCGTCCAGTTCGATCTCCCGGGCGGCCCAGTTATCACGGACGTGATCGCCACGGGCCTTCGGGATCGCAACGACGGACTCGCGTGAAAGCAGCCATGCCAACGTGACCTGGGCCGTGGAGGCCTCGTGCTTTTCGGCAATGTCCTCGAGGACTGGATCATCCAACACGTCACCCCGGGCGAGCGGAGAGTACGCGACGAGCCAGTGATCAGCGGCACTGGCATACTCGCGGAGCTGGTCCTGCTGTAGGTACGGGTGACATTCGACCTGGTTGGCAAAGATCGGTGCGTCGAGGATCTCGCGTGCCTCGTCGAGGTGCCGTGGTTCGAAGTTGGAAACACCGACGTGGTCGATTGTTCCCTCGTCATAGAGTGTATCGAACGCCGCGAGCGTCTCCTCGGCGTCGTACGTCTTCGTCGGCCAGTGTATGTACAGGAGGTCGATATAGTCCGTTCCAAGCCGGTCGAGACTCTCAGTGGTCGTTTCGAGGACATCGTCATGGCCGAGGTAGTCGGTATCAACCTTCGTGGCCAGGAAAACATCCTCGCGGTCCACGTCCGCGCGTGCAATTCCCTCACCGACATACGCCTCGTTGTCGTATGCCTGCGCCGTGTCGATATGTCGATACCCCATCTCGAGTGCGTCACGAACGGTCTCCGCACACTCCTCGGGATCGGTGTTTTGCCAGGTCCCGAGGCCGAGTCGGTGGTCCTCGCTGAAATCCATGTGTATCGGTTGATGGCTTCAGTGATTAAAGGCTCACGAAGCGGAAAGCGGGGGAGTGGAGCAGGGTCTCGGACTAGTCACGTCGGGCTCCATGTCCTGGATAGTCCCGTTCGAAGCGATCGTCGATTTCCGCGGATTCGATTTCGACGATCACTGGCCGTCCGTGGGGACAGGCGTAGGGATTTTCACAGCCATCGAGCGCTTCGAGGAGGCCCCGAATCGATCCCTGTGAGAGGCGGGTATTTCCCGTAATCGACGGGTAACACGCGAGATCCGCGAGGAATGCATCCAGACGGGCGTCGACACTCGTCTCCCCGACGTCGTCAAGGAACTCGCCAAGGACGTCTCGGAGAAGCTCCGGGTCCACCGCGGCATCGAAGATCGCAGGAACGGCGTGAACGACCACTGTCCGTTCGTCCGAAAGGGAGGCTCGAAAGCCAAGATCGGTAAGGGCGTCCTCCTTCGCCGGGAACGCCGCTGCCTCCCGAGCCGTGAGTTCCACCTCTACCGGTTCGGCCAGAGCTTGGGTGTCTGGGTCATCGAGCGCAGCACGAAGCTGTTCGTAATTGACCCGCTCATCGGCCGCGTGTTGGTCGATCAGGAGAAGGCCGTCCTCTCCTTCGGCGACGACGTATGTCTCCCCGAATTGCCCGAGCACACGCATCGCGGGAAGCGAATCGAACGGCCGCCGTTGTTCGACTGGCTCGTCAGTGAGAGTATGCTGTGTTCCAGGTACGTGGATACCGGTGCGTGCGTTGTCGATCGGGTCAGTAGGACTGCTCACACCCGCTGTCCATGGTGGGTCATGGAGTGAGGACGGTTCCCCTGCGTGATCACCCAGCGATGGTGTGTCACTGCTTGGTTGGACATCGTCACCCCGAGTTCCGGTAGGTTCGGCCGAGGATTCCCCGTCGGCGCCGTCGAGATGAGTCGATTCGTCTGCCGTCATTTCTCGAGAACTATTCGCGATGTCGACCTCACCCGACGTATCCTCGGTTTCCGAGGTACTGGCGTCCGTGCGTCCCTCCGGTGTCTCCGTCGTGTTCGCAGGATCGACCGGCGTCTCCTCCGGCGCGGATCGGCCTCGCGGGGCCGACGTTCGGATGAGCCCGTGCTCGAGGAGTGCGGATTCGACTGCGTCATGAACGCGTTGGCGAACCTCGGCCTCCGCCTGAAACCGTACCTCTAATTTCCGCGGGTGTACGTTCACGTCCACGCCAGCAGGATCGACCGCAAGGAAGATCACCGCAAAGGGGTAGCGATCGGGTGCCAGCTGTCCGCCGTAGGCGTCGACGATCGCGGTTCGGAGTGACGCTGTCGTGACGTATCGGTCGTTGACAAAGGTCGAGACGTATTCGCGGGTGCTCCGGGTCGTCTCGGGGTGACTTACGAATCCCGAAATCGACTTGACGGGGGAGTCCGGGTCGGTGACGGTGACATCGATCGGGCGCATGGACTCGGCGACTTCGCGCCCGTAGACGGAGAGGATGGCTCCGTCGAGATCGTTTCGACCGGGTGTGGAGAAGACCTCACGATCTCCGTGGACAAGGGAAAATGCGACATCCGGATTTGCCAGCGCATAGTGTGTCACCAGACGATTGATGTGATCGAATTCGGTGCTCTCCGCTTTCAAGAACTCGCGGCGGGCGGGCGTCTCCCGAAAGAGTTCCTCGACGGTGACCGTCGTTCCCTCCGGACGGCCCGCAGGTTCGACCGAGTGGAGTTCACCATGGTCTACGACGACCGCCGTCGCCAGATCACCGCCCCGGGGCTTCGTCGTAATCGTTGTCCGCGATACGGCGGAGATCGCATGTAACGCCTCCCCCCGGAATCCAAGGGTCGCCACGCCCGTTTCGAGGTCATCTATATCCGCAATCTTGGATGTCGTGTGCTCCTTGACGGCGCGCTGGACATCCTCCCGCCCCATCCCTTCCCCGTCGTCAGCGATCCGGATTCGCTCGGTCCCACCCGCGTCAACCGCAACGTCGATCCGCGACGCGTCCGCGTCGAGACTGTTCTCGACGAGTTCCTTCACGACCGAGGCGGGACGCTCGACTACCTCACCTGCGGCGATCTTTCGGATCGTATCATCGTCGAGCTGGCGGATTGACACAGTACTCATCGATCCCTGGGTAGCGGTCCCTCAAAACACTCCCGGACACCGTCGTCTGGCTGCGGAGCCGGATGGGAGGACAGACTGGTCGACAGGGCAGATCCAAGTCGGAGTGCGCTCGAACCCGAGCGTCATCTACGACTCCTGATCCGGCAAAATCGAACGTGTTCTAGTCGGATATCGGTCGCGTTCGCGGGGCCGACCCAACCATCCGAAATCTCGTATTCTACGATGAGGTGAGCCTGCCGATCCACGGATCCCGAGTACAGTTCGTCTACAGTGCCCACACGTTCCCTGAACGCTGTCGTTCCTCGTGAGTCACGCTCGAGGTGCCATCCGACAAGCGTCGGTGACGGCGAGTCCCGAAACGTCACTCAGTCGACAACCGTTCCTGCCACTCTTCGATACGCCGCATCAGGTCGACCGGCGACAGATGTTCCAGGTCAGTCTCGCGGAGCTCGCGGAGGACAGATTCACGTGTTGGATCGAGCGGTGTCTCGTCGCCGCCGTCCGGACTCGCCTCGGTCGTGTCGAGAGTGCCAGAGTCGAGGTCGAAAACGACCTGTGTTGGTTCACCCGGGTCGCCGCCACGGGCCTCGATTGCTTTTTCCTCCCGGAGTCGCTCGAGCACGTCACGAGATCGCTCGACGACGGGATCGGGGATGCCGGCAAGATCGGCAACGTGAATGCCGTAGGAGCGGTCTGTCGGGCCCGCTCGAACTGTCCGGAGGAACGTGACGTCCTCGCCACGTTCTTCTGCAGCGACGTGAACGTTCTCGACACGAGGGAGGTGGTCTGCGAGCGTCGTGAGCTCGTGATAGTGCGTCGCGAACAGTGTCCTTGCGCGGACTTCGTTGTGGAGGTACTCCGTTGCGGCCCAGGCGATCGAGATTCCGTCATACGTCGCGGTCCCTCGACCGACCTCGTCGAGAATTACGAGTGAATCCTCCGTCGCTGCGTGGAGAATATTCGAGAGTTCCTGCATCTCGACCATGAATGTCGAACGGCCCTGTGCAAGCTCGTCGAGTGCCCCGACGCGGGTGAAAATGCCGTCCACGAGATCGATTCTGGCCGAGTCGGCTGGGACGAAGCTCCCGATCTGTGCGAGAAGGACGATCAGGGCAACCTGCCGCATGTACGTGGACTTACCGCTCATGTTTGGGCCCGTTACCAGGAGGAACGAGCGGTCATCGGAGAGACGGGCATCATTTGGAACGAATTCGGTCGTTTGTTCGACGACTGGATGACGCCCTCGTTCGATCTCGATGCGCTCATCATCGAAGGTCGGACGACACCAGTCGTTCTCGACGGCGTGTGTCGCAAAACTCGTGAGGACGTCGACCTCCGCGAGAGCGCGTCCGGCTTCCTGCAGACAATTCGCTGCATCGGCAACAGTCTCGCGGAGCTCTTCAAACAGTGCCCGTTCACGCTGTCCCCGTCGTTCTTCGAGTCGGAGAATTTCCCGCTCTGTCTCTGCCAGTTCGTCGGTCGTATAACGTGTCGAGTTCTTCAGTGATTTGATCTCGCGGAACGACTCGGGGACCTTCTCCGTCTCGGAGTTCCCCACCTGGACATAGTACCCGTCAGTCGTATTTCGATCGACCTGACAATGGGTAATACCATGGCGACGCTTTGTCCGCTCCTCCAACGAGTCCAGCCACTCGAGTGCGGCCTCGTGCTCCTCGATCACGTCGTCCAGGTCGTCGTCGTAACCATGTTGGAACAAGCCACCGTCGGTTTTCGTTCCCGGTGGCTCGTTGACCAGTGCATCATCGATCAGGTCGTGAATCGCTGAGGTACGGTCGTGATCGACCGCGTCGAGAATATCGGCAACTGGTGAATCGGCCAACGATGGCGTTGACTCCACTCGGTTAGCGATCGCAGGGAGGCGAGCAAGCGTGTCCCGGATCGAAAGAAGATCCCGGGCATCAGCGCTCCCGTGTGTGGTTCGGGTCACAAGACGCTCGAGATCTGCGCCCTGGCTTAGGCGGTCACGGAGTGCCTCTCTCGCGAGTGCCTCGGAGCCGAGAGCGTCAACTGCATCGAGCCGACGATCGAGCTCTGTGACATCGGCGCTCGGACGAGTGAGCCATTCGCGGAGGAGTCGGGACCCCGCACTCGTAACGGTGTGATCCACGATCGAGAGAAGGGACGTCCCGCCGGATCCCATGGGCTCGGTGAGTTCGAGATTTCGTTGGGTGGTCGCGTCCAATCGAACGTGCGCGTCAGAACGAGTGGATTGAAGACGCGTAATCGACGCAAGCACCGCCCCGTCCGTCTCTTCGAGGTAGTCGAGGATCGCTCCAGCTGCGCGAACGCTCGCATCATCGAGCGCCACGCTTTCGATGGCACCGGATCCGAAGTGGTCGCGAAGAGCGTGCCGTGCTTTTCCGGGAGCGAACGAGTTCTGCGCGTGGAGCGTCACCGTCGCGTCCGACGCATCGCGAATTCTGGAGAGGAAGTCGTCGTCACGCCGGAGGTCGGGGCCAAGGAGGAGCTCCACTGGATCGAATCGGTAGCACTCCGTGAGGACATCCTGCCGTGTGGCGACCGTGGACACATAGAACCGTCCTGTCGTGACGTCGGCGAATGCTATTCCGCACCCCGTCTCAGTCTCCGCGAGTGCTGCGAGATAGCGGGCAGCTGCATCGCCAGTCTCGAGTAGTGTTCCCGGCGTAACAACGCGCGTGATCTCCCTCGTGGTGTCATCGGAGCTGCGCTGGTCAGCGACGGCAACCCGGAATCCACGCTCGACGAGTCCTTTCAGATACGGTGTCAGTTCGGCGACCGGAACACCTGCCATCGGATAGGAGGAGCCGTGTGAGGATTTCTGTGAGACTTTCAGATCGAGGACATCAGCGACCATCTCCGCGTCTTCATCGAAGAATTCGTAGAAGTCGCCGACCTGCATTGCGAGCAGGTCAGCGTCGGTGGACGCCTTCAGATCGAAGAATTCGCCGACAATGCCACCCGACTGACTCATATGCCTACTCCTGTGCGTGTCCGGATAAAGACCTACGCTCTCGATCGAGTGATCGGTGGGAGAGACGACCTCAGTCGAGATCGCCGAGACGAGCCTGCAGTCGAGGTCTGAGTTCGTGGTACCCGACCAGATAGACACCGGCATACAACCCAAGGGAACCCATCCAAACCTCCCAGGCGCCGAGTGCCATCTGTCCAGCGAGGAGGTTCGAGACGCCCGCCAGTTCAGCGAAAAGGCCTACGACAGTCAACACGCCCACAACGAGCCCGTATACGGCAATAGCCAGCATCTCCCCAATAGGTTCGTAGATGATGTCCTTCACGGATCATTCCTCGTGACAGGTGGGCAAAGCGCTTTCGTCCTCGAGGCGACCTGAGTCGGCGATTCGGGACAGTGGATTTTCGACGGGCCTACTCGACAAGTGCCGAGAGCATCTCGTCGACGGCCGCAATTTCGTCCTCGTTGATGGTGTGTCCCATACCCTCGTAGATCCGCTCGGTCACGTCACCGTGCAAATCCTCCATCACGCGGGTGGTCTCACGGACACGCTCGACGGGAATGTGTGGATCCACGTTGCTACAGCCGATAAATACGGGTGTGTCGTCGAGGTCACCCTCATACGAGAATTCCGTTCCCGCTGGTCCGATAACGCCCCCACTGAGTGCTGCGAGCCCGCCATAGCGTTGAGGGTTCCGAGCAACGAACTCGCTCGCGAGGCACGCACCTTGTGAGAAACCGAAAAGAAGGACCCGTTCCCGGGGGATGGCTGCCTCCTCCAACGTCGCCATCGTGTCCGCAACAGTGCCAAGTGCAGAGTCGAGGTACGGTTGATTCGAATCGATGGGCGCCATGAACGAGTTCGGATACCACGTTCGATTTGCAGCCTGCGGTGCTAGATAGGCAACTCCCGACGTGTCAAACTCCCGGGCAAGTCCGAGGATACTGGCCGCCGACGCACCCCGACCGTGGAGGGCGACGACTCCCGCCGTAGCGTCCGAAAGATCCTCGCCTGCCGTGCGCATCGGCTGGTCTGCGTGAGGTCCGTCGGTCATGCTCGATCCTCCGTCATCTCGGCCCGTACCGTAGTATGTGTGAACATCCGGTAACCCCACGTACGACTGCCACCACTTTACCCATTCCCCGATCACCCCGTCTCAGCAAAGCACCTGACAGAACACCGTCGCCAGGCAGTCCGTTTCGCGATGACAGACCGCCTCACTGTCTCGACTCCATGAATCCGGACAGAATCATGTCCTCTGCGGTCCGGAGACGATACTGAATTGTCGATCGTGGCAGGTCGAGCTGGGTCGCGAGGTCCGCCACTGTCGTCTCTCTCGGACGTGTATAGTAGCCGGCATCGAATGCTGCTTCGAGGACAGCCCGATGTTCGTGCGAGAGCTCGGTAGTAACGCGGGAGGTAGCATCCCAGTTGCCTGCCGACCGGAGGTGTGATACCTCAAGGTCGAGTCCGGGACGGAGTTCCGCCTCAATGGCATCAAACAAGTCACCGATAGGCTGTTCCTCAGGATAGAGGACCTTCCATCGATATTCCCCGCTCGAGCGCACTGCCTCGAACACTGCACCGTCTCCCACGTGGTCATGAACGATGAACGGGATGGAGTGACATCGATGGACCTCTCGCCGATACGTGTAGACGGTTCGGGAATCCCCCGTCTGGTGGAGTACCTGGTATGTTCTATACGTATCGCAGTTCGGTGCGTCGAGGCATTCGTTGCAGCGATCCTCATCGAGGAAGTGCTCGTCGAGACGGTCCAAGGCGTCGGGCTGTCCCGTGAGATGGTCGATTCGCCACATCGTCTCCTGGGTACAGACACAGACGGAGGACCGTGCGGCGAGATCTGGATGATCGAGAAATACATCCATGAGATCGTCGACGCCCGGCTCGAATCGGACGACAAACTCAAATTCGCGCATAGAATCACCACGAGCCGGGGGATACTTAGCATATGCTAACTTCGGCTGGAGTCTCCCCACCGTCGACGGTTAGTGTGTGCTCTTTTCCCGGGATTTCCATTCCCAGACCGACAGATGGAGTTACGATAAACGCGGAGTCAGGAATGGTGGAGATGGTAACAGCATACGTGGGCAGAGATTGGACATAGCTAGGACAAGCTACTCTAGGGAGGCGTCGAAATACCTACTCGGGTATGACCCATGAGTGACGAGAAACCGCACATGTCTGGAGCAGTCGAACCGGGCGACACAAGCAAGCGTGTCGGCGCAGAGGTCGTCAGGGAACGTGGCGTCGACGTCGAAGAACTCCGCGAAAAACTCATCGATGCGATCGCCGCGGAGTTCACGACGTACTACTACTATACGAATCTCCGGACGCATCTCGCAGGCGAGGAGGACTACAAGGAAATCACCGAGGACGCTAGACTCGAAGACCGTGCACACTTCGAACTCGTCTTCCCTCGCGTGTACGAACTTGGGGGCTCCATTCCTCGGGACATCCGGGACTTCGCCGACCGGGCATCATGTGCCGATGCCTACCTTCCCGACGATCCGAGCGCGGAGAACATTCTCGAGGTACTCCTCGAGGCCGAGCGCTGTGCCATCCGAACCTGGTCAGAAATCTGTGACATGACCCGCGAGGCAGATCCACGAACCTACGACATGGCCCAGCGCATCCTCAACGAGGAGATGGACCACGAGGCGTGGTTCATCGAACTCCTCTCGAAGGAGCGCGATGGCGAAGTCAATCCGGCTGGCCACTTCGTACGTGGCGAACCCGGCGATGCGCCATATTCGACCAACAACCGGTTCAACGACTCGGCGTAACCGGGATCGGCGTGCCGTGCGATCGCCGAATCGACCCCCTTTTCGGAACGCACCGGATAGGGGCATGCAACGAATCCTTCCCGTGACAACGCACACGCTCACCGTCGAGATCCCTGCGGAGAGTGACCTCGAACAGGCCGGCGAGTCTGTCGAAATCGACGTAGATGAGGACACCTATCTCCTTTGGGCGGCCCGAGACGCTGGACTCTGGCTGCCAGCAGATTGCCAACAGGGATGGTGTTGTACATGTGCCGCCGAGCTGCTGGAGGGCTCGGTGGATCAATCCGATTCACGGCGATATTACGACATTGATCGCGATGCGGGGCTCATCCTTCCCTGCACCGCGAAACCCCGCTCCAATGTGCGGATACGCGCTGAAGCGTACGATGAAATGCTCACACACCGAGCGGACCACGACCTCCCGCCGGGACGCTCCAAACTCGATCGATGACAGGAGACACTGATACAGCAGACCAGACACGGGGGAAATCACCGTACGAGAGTGTGCTCATCTTCGATGGGGAGTGTCCCTTCTGTTCGGCCGCCGCGAGTGCGCTCCGACGAGTGCAGGGAGCCGGTGCTGTCGAGTGGGACAATCAGGCTGCCACTGCCTTCCTCTCGGCCCAGTTTAACGACGTTCCATTTGCGCTTGTGTATGTCGACCCGTCCGAAGACACGGTCTGGATCGGCAGGGACGCCGCACGCGAGTTGTGTGAACGAGCTGGCGTACCCGTGCTCGTGAGCGACATCGTGGGCGAGAAGTACGAGTCGATCGCCGACGCCATCAGGTTTGTTGCTGGGGGCGACCGAGAACCAGATCCCTACCACGGGTCATTCGAACTCACCGACGAGGCACGCGAACGGTTCAGTGACCTCGCTGCCAGCGCCCGTCGCACACATATACCACAGGACGACGGACCGACCAGACATTCTCGCGGGTAGTCGCATACGATGGTTCGGTGGATGGCTTGATGGATAGGGTTCGGCGAACATTGATAGACGTCGACACACCACCCATCCTATGGATCACGTCTCACCGGAGTCACTCCCTGAGCTCGGGGACCGATTCGACATTGCAGTTGGGCAGGACGAGGCTGCGTCACTTGCCGCACGTGTCAACAACCGACTGGATGCCCTCGAGCCACTCGACGATCTCTCGATTCCAGCTTTCGAGACGACGCATGAGGATCGATCGTGGACGGAACCCGTGAACGATCCGTTCCAGTCGATCGCGGTTTCCTGTTCCGTATCCTCGACCGAACGGAAGGGAGGACTCCTTCACGACATCGACGTCGGCGTGAAGGACATCGTTGCCGTCGCAGGTATCCCGATGACATGCGGGTCGCAGGTGATGGATGGATTCGTCCCGGAGTTCGACGCTGCGATCGTTGAGCGGATCCTCGATGCAGGGGCATCGATTACAGCAAAGACGAACCTCGACGAGTTCGCTGGGTCGCCGCTCGGGACGACTGGCGCAGTCGGTCCCGTTCGGAATCCACACGATGCCGAGAGAACTGCCGGCGGGTCGTCGGGTGGAAGCGCCGTGGCAGTTGCGACCGGTCGCGTGGACGCTGCTATCGGCTCTGACACGGGGGGATCGATCAGGGTACCAGCCTCGTTTTGTGGTATCGTCGGGATGAAGCCAACATACGGACTCGTTCCGCTGCACGGCGTCGTCGAAAACACTTATACGCAGGATCATCTCGGCCCGATGGCATCGGATGTAGAAACAGCCGCTCGTCTCCTCGAGGGTATTGCAGGGCGAGACGAACGCGATCCGGCCAGTCTGGCGGCTGCGGGACGAGCAGAATATGACGTTGGAGGGTATGTCGACGCAGTCGCCACCCCGCCCGCACTCGAGGAGTGTACGATCGCTGTCCTCGAGGAAGGTCTCGGAGCCGGTGTCGACGAACAGGTCGAGGCGCAGTTCGAATCATGTGTCGACCGACTCGCAGCCGCTGGCGCTACGATCGAGCGGGTCACTGTCGAGGGATTCGAGTATGGTCGAGCAATAAAAGACGCGATGAGTCTCGTCGAGCTCGCCACACATTGGCGGGCAGGTGGCGCAGCCTACCGACGGGGCGGGGTTGTTGACGAAAACTACCAGACTTCGCTCGCGCACAGACGGTCGACGCGGAGTGACACACTTTCGGGGTTCTATCGAGCCAAGCTCCTGGCCGGAGCACACGTTGTCGAATCCGCAAACGGACTCCCCTATACACGGGCCCAAGCCGCCCGCGAAGTGCTCAGAGAACAGTTCGATACCGCACTCCAGGAGAGAGATGCGCTCGCCCTCCCGACGACACCCGACATCGCCCCCCGACTCGAAGACGCCGAGGATCCTGGCTTCGACTATGCTCGAAACACCCGTGCGGCTGACCTAACCCACCTTCCCGCAATCTCCCTACCCGGACCCAGCGTGTCCACACTTCCTGTCGGTTTCCAACTCGTCGGCAGGGCATTCACCGACGCAGAGCTGCTCGGGGTTGCCGCCTCAGTCAATTCAGTACTTCGGCAGTAATGACCGTATTCAGTCGGAAATCTCGTCGAACGATTCGTAGACGGTCGTATCGATCCCGTCCTCCGTAATGACGGTCAGGTTCATCCCGTTACCAGAGGCAGTGTCACGCTCAGCTGCGGCCCGGACCGAGTCCTTCGCGACCTGACGGCCTTCCTCGGCGCTCATGTCCGTCGAGTAGTTCTGCTCAAGGACACCGAGAGCAAACTGTGATCCCGACCCGCTCACCGTATAGTCCTCCTGCGTCTTCCCGCCCAACGCGTCGAGACTGTACACCTGTGGACCTTCCTCATCGACACCACCTAGGACAGGCACCACGATGAGGAACGCCCCGCTACGCAGGAAATTACCCGTGATCGACGCGAGCGCATGGATCGACATGTCCTTCCCACGCCGCGTCTCGTACAGGCTCACTTCGGCCCGGAGACTCTGGACGAGCGACTGTGCTGCGGAGACGGAACCCGCGATCGTCAAGGCGCCACGCGGGTGGACACGCTCGATCTTCTGGACGCTCTTGCTCGAGACCATCCGACCCAGACTCGCTCGCCGATCCGTTGCGAGGACGACGCCATCCTCGACGGCCAGACCAACTGTCGTCGTCCCGGTCTTCAGTGTTTCCAGCTCTTCACGGTCAACGGTGCCGGCGTCAGCAGGCATCGGCATCCCAACTTCCGGAGTCGTTGCGTCACTCGGTCGCGAGCCGACCTGCTCGTGGACGGGAAAGCCGCCACGCTGCGAATCAAATCGACCACCATGGCCTCTATCCATGGAATTCGGTTGCCGCTCGGCAGATATAAACGCTGGGAAAGGGCGTCCCGTTACTCCATACCCGTTCTCTCAGAAGTATAGGTTGACACCGATGACAAGCTAAAGAATTCCCCTGCCAGCGGGCGTGGCACCGGAGCCAGCAGGTTCGAGCCTGCTGGGAAGTTCACCGATACATTCTCGACAGAACCGGTACACTGCCTCGTTGACTTCACCACAGTGAGTACACTCGACCAGGTCGTCCTCCCGGGCGGTATTCAACGACGTCGACGACGATGGCGAGTCGCTACGGTAGGCGACATACACCACCAGGAGATGGGAGAGGATGATTCCCATCGATACCGCATAGATCCATGGATCGAGTGCCATGGCGTTGATACGTACGGTTTTGTGGTCCTTATACGATACGGAGCGCGTGGTATCAAGGCCACCTGAAAGAGGGCTTTGCGGGTATGAGCACGTGAAAACCGTGTATCACACCGGGGGTGCAAACACACTTATAAGTTATACAGCTCGTCTGAACAAATCCCACCTTCGTTCTTCCAACGTTCCCTCAATGGAATAGCCGAAACGTTTTAGTGGGATTCTCGATATAGTAGATAGTGAGGTGAGATGGATGTCAACACAGGATGCAGACCCATTCCCCATTCATCTGGATACGATGTCGCGGTACGATCTCGTCTTGGCGACAATTCCCTCGGCGTTTCTCCTTGCACTTCTCGCGGGGGGCATCTTTTCCGTGTCTCCCCGGAGTGCGCTGGCAGTAGGTTCGATTATTAGTGCGTTGGCAGTGGTCGACGCACTCTTTCTCAACCCCCCAACGGGCCGTTCCCCAGGTTCGTAGTCCCTGCCGTCGCGTCGCGGGTTGTATGTCCAACCTGTGAACATTTATGGCGGACGCAAACCCGGGCAGTGTATGGCACGGATCGCCGTTACTGGTGCAGCGGGGAATGTCGGGAGGGAGACGCTCGAAGCGCTCGAAGGCCACGACGTGAAAGCATTGACGCATCGCGAACACGACGATCTGTCGTCCGAGATTCTCGAAGTGACCGATGAAGATGCATTCGTCACTGCGCTCGAAGGGACTGACACTGTCGTCCATCTCGCAGCAAACCCCTCGCCGTCTGCATCGTGGGACAGTGTTTCCTCAGCAAACATCGATGGGACACACAACTGCTTCGAGGCGGCCCGCCGGAACGACCTCGACCGCGTCGTCTTTGCGAGCACAAACCACGTCACACAGATGTACAATACCGACGATCGGACGCGCCCCGAGTCACTGGTGGCGTCCCCCCGCGCCGTCCATACCGACGAGCCGACGCGTCCCGATTCCTATTATGCCGTGAGCAAGGTGGCGGGCGAAGCGCTCGGATCGTATTATGCGGATCGCCATGGCATTGAAGTCGTTAATCTCCGTATCGGGTGGCTCCTGACCCCGGAGCAACTCCGTGAGCGTCAGATAGGGGGCGCACAGGCTGACGACGAGTCACTTGCCCGGTACGCACGAGCAATGTGGCTCTCCCCGAGGGACTGTCGTGATGCTGTTTCCCGAGCCGTCGAGGCGACGCTCCCGGAGAACCCACTCACGGTCAACGTCGTCTCGGCGAATACGGAGCGGTACCTCTCAATCACACACACAATGCGAAGTCTCGGGTATGATCCTCGCGACAATTCCGCCGATGTCGTCGAATCGACGGCACACTAAGTCAGCTAAGGCCACTCGTCTTCGTCGACGATCGGATCTGCCACGATTCCGTCCTGTTGTGCGAGGACACGGGCGTGACCAGCGCAGACTAACCGATTTTCCGACCACGGGATGTGTAATTCGACCACCGCTCGCTCCTCGCAATCCGTCTCTGCACAGTTCATAGTTCCGACGTCGCCTGCGTTCGACCCGTTGTGGGACACGACGTCAGGACGGGAGGGTGATCGCGAGCATCACTTCATCGACGTATGCGTCGTCGATATGGTAATGGTCCTCGCGTACGGCCTCGACTTCCCAACCGTGGCTCTCCAGGAAATCGATCCCTGTTTGGTTGGTTGCCGGCACGGAATTGTAGATCTTTTCGTACCCTTCCGTGACTGCCCATTCGAGGCCCCGTTCGAGAAGATGGCTCCCGATCCCGTGGCCACGATACTCCTCGAGTACTCCGACAGTGAGTTCGGCGGTGTGGGCGAGTTTCGACTCCTCGGAACCGACGAGGTGGACCCATCCAACGACCTCCTGGCCGACCGTTGCGACGAAGAACATCCGAGATTCGATCTCGTTGTGGCGCAACAGGACCTCCTCGTTCTCGATCACGTCAGCGACTGTTTCCGCTTCGATGTAGGTTCCCTCCTCGGCCACTCTCCTGATCGCACCGACTAATCCCGACAGATCGTCCTGGCGAGCGGTGCGGATAGCAAACTCGACTCCGTCCGTCCGGTGTTCCTCTGCCTCACCCGCATCGAAGGCAATTCTGAGGGCATCACCATCCCGTTCGAGCAGTCCGTCGCGCTTGAGGATCGCAATGTGGTGTCGCACGCCCCGAGGATCGAGACCCAGTGTATCGCGGATTTCTCGTTCTGTCGTCGAGCCATGGCGCTCGACGTATTCGTAAATGAGCTTTCGGTCATCGTGACCAAAGGAGAGGTCCTCAGTCAGTCCCATGTCTCGTGATACCATGGACCAGGTATTAACCCTTCGGCACTACTAGTCCGAACCCCCTTATCGCGCTGGTCCGAATAACCTGTAATGCGGGTTCACGACCATCTCTCTCAGCATGAGACCATTGGGGAGCTCCCGCTGATGACGGAGTCCGGGACAGTAACACAGGTAGCGGCCATGGATCGAAGCCGGAACGACGAGGTCATTCAGCAAATCCGCGTTCTTCTGGACGAGCAAGGAACGGAAGCGTGGCGGCGGCACCGACCATCGAATAATGCATCATGTCGGCGCTGGATTCGTGACCAACTCGACCGGATCGAACGGGGCACACCGCTCACTCAGTATCTATCCAAATCCACACGAGAAGGACGAATCGGGGAGGAACTTAACTCGCTCCAGGCACGGTACCTTCGTCCCTATCCGTCGCTTTTTCGGACGCGCATCGAAACGGATGCCATCGTAGACTTCGTCGCCGGACAGTACATCGGTGTTCGGTTCCAGGGGACG